>CALWYG010000130.1 GCA_944385695.1 uncultured Oscillospiraceae bacterium
TGATGGGCATGGCCTTGGGGCACAGCTCGCCGTAGGTGTGGACGTGGGCCATCACGTCGTGGCGCAGCTTCTTCTCCCACTGGGCGGCCTTCTCATAGTCGATGTCGGTGATGTGGGCCTCCAGCTCATCCACCTGCTCCTGGGTCACCGGCAGACCCAGCTCCATCTCCGCCCGGGCCAGGGCCACCCACAGCCGGCGCCAGGTGGAGAACTTCTTGTCGGCGGAGAAGATGTACTGCATCTCGTCGCTGGCATAGCGGGAGGACAGGGGACTTTCATATCGGTTGGTGGGCATGGTGTTTGACCTCTCTCTCACTGGAAATTTTCTGATCTCTGCTGCCTATTATACCGCAGTTCTCCCCATTCCGCTACTCCTCCGGGGAAGTTTCCTGAAAATTTTCGTGTGTTTTCCCGGCGCCGCGACCCTGTCCTGTGCGTCCGCCCGCAGAAGACGGGCACGCCAAAGCGGAGGCTCGGCTGGAGCCGCAAGGGGGGAGAGATGGAGCTGCCAGAAGGGCAGGAAAAGGCCGGCCGCCTCGATCGGCGGCCGGCCTTTTTCGGCATCAGCTTACTCCTGGGTCTCAGGCTCCTGAGCGGCCTCCTCGGCGGGCTCCTCCTGAGGGCCCTCCTCCAGCAGAGCGCGTATGGACAGGGAGATCTTCTTGTTCTCCATATCCACGTCGATGATCTTCACATCCACGCGGTCGCCCTCGGCCACCACGTCGCCGGGCTTCTCCACCCGGTGATCGGCCAGCTGGGAGATGTGGATCAGGCCGTCCACACCGGGAACAACCTCAGCAAAGGCGCCAAAGGTCATCAGCTTGACGATCCGCACGTTGGCGGTGTCGCCCACCTGATAGGTGCTGGTGAACACGGTCCAGGGATCCTGGCTGTGATCCTTCATACCCAGGGAGATCTTCTTCTTCTCCTTGTCGGCAGCAATGACATACACCTCGACGGTGTCGCCCACCTTCACCACCTCAGAGGGGTGCTTGATGCGGGACCAGGACAGCTCGGAGATGTGGACCATGCCGTCCACGCCGCCGATATCCACGAAAGCGCCGTAGGAAGTCAGGGACTTCACAGTACCGGTGTAGCGCTTGCCCTCTTCGATCTCAGCCCAGACCTTCTCAGCGGCAGCGGCACGCTCAGCGCGCAGCACGCGGCTGATGGAGCCCACCACACGACGGCGGGCGCGGTTGACCTCAGTGATGACCAGACGGACACGCTGCTTGAGCAGGTCGGTCATGGGAGCCTCACGGGGCAGACCAGTCTGGGAAGCGGGCACGAACACACGAACGCCCTTGACGGAAACAACCACACCGCCCTTGTTGTCCTCGGTGACGACGCCTTCCACCACGGTCTCGTTCTCACGGGCGGCCTCGATCTCTTCCCAGCCCTTGTTGATGTCCAGACGACGCTTGGACAGCTTCACCAGGCAATCCCGGTCGCTGACCTGCATAACGATGGACTCGATCTCGTCGCCCACCTTAACCAGGTCCTCCACCTTGGCATTGGGGTCATCGGTCAGCTCGGACAGGGCAATGTAGCCGGGGTACTTGATGCCCAGCTCTACCTGAACTTCGGTGGGTGTAATAGCCACAACGGTACCGGTAACCTTATCTCCATTATTTAAAGTTTTGATCGACTCCTCCAGCAGCTCCGCGAAGGATTTTTCGATCTCCATGATTTCGTCGCTCATTTTGTCATAGACCTCCTTTATTATCCACGCGGGCGTAGATGCACCCGCCGTGATGCCGACCATATCCGCCTGGGGCAGATGACCCAGGTCTTCCGCCCGCTCAATGAGCAGGACCTGGGGGCAAAATTCTTTGCAGATCTCCCCAAGACGTTTGGTGTTGGAGCTCTGCCGGTCGCCGATTACCACCATCAGACCACAGATTTGGGCCAGCTGGCGTGCCTCCTCCTGGCGTTTAGATGTCGCTCCACATATTGTATCAAAAAATTCTGCGTTTGTACACTCTTTTTTTGCTTTTTTCACGCACCCTTCCCAAATTTTCTTGGTAGAGGTGGTTTGAGACACAAAGGTCAACGGCAAATCCCGGCGTCCTGGGTCCTGAGCAAGCCAGATTTCCAGTTCTTCCTCCCCGGAGACCACCACGGGATTCCGGCACCATCCGGCAATGGCCAGCACTTCCGGGTGGTCGGGCGTTCCTACAATCACGGGCTGGCGCCCCCGCTGCTCCGCCTGCTGTACAATTTGGTGAATTCTGGTTACATTGGGACAGGTGGCGTCCAGGATCTCAATTCCACGCTTCTCCAGTCCCTGGTGAACTGCCCGGCTCTCCCCATGGGAGCGGATAATTACCGCACTGCCTTCCGGCACGTCCTCAGGTTGTTTCACCTCATAGAGTCCCTGTGCGGCCAGGTGCTCCACCACGTCCCGGTTATGAATGATGGAGCCCAGCATAACACAGGGCTTTCCAGACTGGGCTGTCTGCTCGGCCAGCTCCACAGCCCGGCGCACGCCGTAGCAAAAACCGGCGGATTTTGCAAGCATAATCTTCATGTTACGCTCTCCCCCAGGGCATGAACCCGATCCAGCAGATCATGGGCAATGACCTGCAGCTCCTCAGCGGTGGGCTTTCTTCCCGCAAACGTGGGGTGATAGGGCTTGCCGATCACCACAGTATTGGAGCGGAACAGCCGCTTGTGGGGCTGGATGTAAACCGGCAGCAGAGGCACTCCCGTCCGGGCGGCAAAAAGCGCCGCGCCGGTTTTGGCCTCTACATGCTCCCCTTCGTGCACACGTGTTCCCTCGGGGAACATGAGCAGTTTATCTCCGTCTTTCAGGAACTTTAAGGCCGTTTTTACCGCCTTCATATCCGCCGCTCCCCGGTCCACGCCGAACACGCCGGCCTTGGACAGCAGCCACCCAATGACGGGTACGCGCATAATCTGAATCTTTGCCATAGCCCGCATGGGATAGTGATATCCAAAGGCAAAAACCACATAAAAGGGGTCTCCGGCCGTGGTATGGTTGGGGCAAATCACAGCGGGGCCCTCCGGGATATTCTCCCGCCCAATCGCTTTGATGGGACGGAAGAGGTTGAAAAAGGGCCAGATGACCACATATAAAAGATGGAACATGGCGTCCATTCTTCTGCGCAGATCCCCCTCCTCCCGCTGGGGTATATTGGTTTCCTTCCGTTCTTCGCTCACAGATCAATCTTCTCCTTTACCATACGGAGCAATTCTTCCAGGCTCTGTTCCAGGTTCAAATGAGTGGTGTCCAGAAGCTCCGCGTCCTCCGCCCGGCGCAGAGGGGCAATAGGCCGGTGCTCATCCAGATCATCCCGCTGAATGATATCCCGGAGTATCGTCTCATACTCGGCCTGCTGTCCCCGTTGCTGAAGCTCCAGCAGACGGCGCTGTGCTCTGGCCTGTGCCGCAGCGGTGAGGAAGATTTTCACATCCGCCTGAGGCAGTACCACGGTGCCGATATCCCGGCCATCCATCACCACGCTGTGCTCCCGAGCCTGACGGCGCTGGAAATCCAGCAAAAAGTCCCGCACCGCAGGGATCGCCGACACCTTGGAGGCAAGTCCGGAGACCCGATGCTCCCGGATGGCCTGGGACACATCTTCCCCGTCCAGAAACATCCGCTGCTCCCCGTCCGGACCATAGTCCATACGAATCTGCAGCGTTCCCAGAATGTCAGTCACCTTGTCGGCATCCTCCGGGGCGATGCCTGCCCGCAGTACGGCCAGCGCCACGGTGCGGTAAATGGCTCCGGTGTCGACATATAAAAATCCCAATTCTTTGGCCAGCTGCCGGGCCAGGGTGCTCTTCCCCGCCCCAGCCGGGCCGTCAATGGCGATGCTCTTCATATCTACGTTTCCTCTCTCCATGAAATGCTTCCCGCGTTTCTGGTCTCAGCGGTACAGGGGCCATTATGCTTCCTTCCTAAAACCGCTGGCATATTCCCCCGCTGCACGGCCGGTACACCAGGCAATTTGCAGGTTAAACCCGCCGGTATAGGCATCCACATCCAGCAGTTCCCCTGCAAAGTATAATCCCTTTACTTTCTTTGAGGCCATGGTCTTTGGATCAACTTCTCCTACCTTTACGCCCCCAGAGGTCACAATGGCCTCAGCGATGGGCCGGGGAGCAGACACCGGCACAGGGAACGCCTTCAGCAGCTCCAACAGCCGCCGGCGCTCCTCCCGGGTTACGTCGTGGGCTTTCTTCTCACCAGGGATTCCAGACAGGCGAAGGACCACGGGAATCATCAGCCGGGGCAGCAGGGCGCCCATCAGGTTGTTCATGTCCCGGTTGGCCCCCTGACTCAGCTCCCGCACCAGGCGGGCATCCAGCGCTTGCTCGTCCAGCGCGGGCTTCAGGTCAATGATACAGGTATAGCTCTCCCGGTCAAAATTGCGCATATGGGCGCTGGCGGAAAGAACCAGGGGGCCCGAGAGGCCGAAGTGGGTGAAGAGCATCTCTCCCTGCTCCCGGTACAGCGTCTTCCCCTTCTGATTTTTCACCGTCAGCGTCACATTTTTCAGGGCCAGGCCCTGCATTTCTCCGCAAAAGGGCTCCGGAGACTCCAGCGGCACCAGAGATGGCTTTGGTTCCACCACCGTATGTCCAGCCTGAGCGGCCATGCGGTGGCCGTCGCCGGTGGAGCCGGTGGCCGGATAAGAAAGGCCGCCTGTGGCCAGAACCACGGCCCCGGCCTCCAGTTCTCCCTGCTCCGTTTCAAGTCCGGTAATCTGCCCTTCCTGAATGCGCAGTCCTGTGACCCGCGTCTGAAGGACAGGGACCTTCAGCCGTTTCAGCTCGTAAAACAAAGCGTCAATGATGTC
The DNA here is from genome assembly GCA_944385695.1 of uncultured Oscillospiraceae bacterium. Classification (GTDB taxonomy): domain Bacteria; phylum Bacillota; class Clostridia; order Oscillospirales; family Oscillospiraceae; genus Lawsonibacter. The sequence continues at coordinate 4,830 of CALWYG010000130.1, forward strand.
GGCAGCCTTATCTGACTGAGGAAACACCCGGTTTCCCCGCTCGACCTTCAGCGGCACGCCCAGCTCTTCAAAAAACCGCTCTACTTCAGCCGGCGGGGTGTGATTCACGGCGCTGTAAAGAAACTTGCCGTTTCTTGGCGTGGCGGCCAGCACCTCTTCGGGAGAACAGTGGTTGGTCACATTGCACCGGCCTTTTCCAGTGATATACAGCTTCCGCCCCAGTTTAGGGTTGCGCTCCACCAGCGTCACCGGACTGCCCTGCCGGGCGGCGGTGATGGCAGCCATCATCCCGGCTGCACCGCCGCCTACTACATAGAGTCTTGTTCGTTCTCCCGTCACTGTTCCACCTTCTCATAGACTCCGTACTCGTCCCAGATTTCCTCCAGGGTACGGAAAGTATGGGCCAGGTCGTCATTCTTTTTCTGGCTCACCGCCACAAGCAGGGCATTGACCAGGCTGAGGGGAGCCACCAGCGAATCGACGAAGGAAGCCATATCACTGCGAGCCTTCAGGGTATAGTGAGAGATGGGGGCCAGAGGAGAGGCCTCACTGTCGGTAATGGCTACCGTGGTGGCTCCGCGGTCCCGTGCAAAATTCATCGCCTGAACCGTACGGCTGGAGTAGCGGGGGAAGCTGACTCCCACTACCACGTCTCCCTCTCCTACCCGCAACAGGCTTTCAAACACCTCGCTGGCGGTGTTGGCGGAGACCAGACATACGTTTTCAAAAATCAAGTTGAAATAGAAGTGCAGGAAGGCAGCAATGGCCGCAGAAGAGCGTACGCCGATAATATAGATCTTTTTGGCGGAGACAATGGCATCCACCGCCTTTTCAAAGCTATCCCGGTCCAGCTCTTCCAGGGTCATACGAATCTTCTCAATATCCGACTGAAGTACCATGGACAGCAGGTCCTGGTCGCCCAGACGGTCGTTGGTCACCTCAATGCGCTGAACGGAGGTCAGGCGGTTCCGGATCATTTTTTGCAGGGACTTCTGCATATCTGGATAACCGTCGTAACCCAGCTCCGCAGCAAAGCGCACCACGGTGGACTCGCTGACTCCAACCTTCTTGCCCAGACGGCTGGCCGTCATAAAGGCAGCCTTGTCATAAGATTCCAAAATAAAGTTGGCAATCTTCTTCTGTCCCTTGGAAAATGTATGAATATTTTCCTGGATAACGGCAAGAATATCACGATTCATCCCAATTCACTTCCTATGTATCTCATCCGATCTCTTGGTCAGCGCCCCTGTTCCTCTCTTCAAGAGCAACCGGCGCATTTTGACCGTCTCTGTAATCATACTCGGTTCCCACAAAAAATGCAAGAGATTTTTGCAGGAATTTCATTTTTCCTGCAAAAATCTCTCATTTCCATTTTCTCCCACCCCATGGGTCAGGGAGAGGATCTCCGCCTGGGTGAGGTTTCGCCACTGGCCCGGCTTCAGATTCCGGTCCAGAAGCAGTGCTCCCTCTCTGATCCGCTTGAGCCGCAGAACATTCAGCCCTGCCTGGGCACACATCCGCCGCACCTGGCGGTTTTTCCCCTGGTGGATGGTAATGGACAGCTGGTGCACTCCGCCGCTGCTTCTCCCCCGGCGTACCTTGGCTGGAGCAAGCCGGTCTCCGTCCAGCTCCATAGGGGAGGACAGGACAGGCAGCGCCTTTTCCACGTTGCCTGTCACCCAAACCAGATACTCCTTTTCCACCTCGTGGCTGGGGTGGAGCAGCCGCTGGGTCAGTTCCCCGTCATCGGTGAGGATCAGCAGTCCCTCCGAGTCCAAATCCAACCGTCCTACCGGCCACACTCGTCTGCCGCAGCCGGAAACCAGCTGTGCCACAGTTCTGCGTCCCTTTTCATCCGAGAGGGTCGTCACATAGCCCCGGGGCTTGTGGAGCATGAGATAAACCTGTCCCTGTGCCGGACGCAGCGGCCGCCCGTCCACTTTGATCTCGTCCCGGTCCAGGTCCGCCCGGTCGCCCAGATGGGCCTTTTCTCCATTCACGGTCACCCGTCCGGCGGTGATCCACTCCTCCGCCTTGCGTCGGGAGGCCAGTCCGCAGGCGGAGATCAATTTTTGCAGCCGCTCCTCCACCAAACCATCCTCTCTTTCTCCCTTAAAGCGCGGCGATCCGCGCCAGAATGTTTTCTAATAAGCTTCCGCCCTCTCCCCGGTCACAGGGGATGGTCCTGGCTGCCACCACAGGAACCCGGCCCAGTTCCTCCCCCTGAAGGAAACAGCATAGCTGGCCCACTTGTTCT
>CALWYG010000131.1 GCA_944385695.1 uncultured Oscillospiraceae bacterium
GGCTGCTCACCGCCGAGATGCTGGAGCTCATCCACTCCGGCACCAACAACATCGTCTGCACCCAGCCCTTCGGCTGCCTGCCCAACCACATCGTGGGCAAGGGCATGATCCGCAAGCTGAAGGACGACTATCCTTATAGTAATATTGTGGCCATTGATTACGATCCCGGCGCCACCAAGATCAACCAGGAGAACCGCATCAAGCTTATGCTGGCCAATGCCAAGGGCCTCACCCACCAGGAGTCCGCTCCCCAGCGTGCTCCCCAGCCCCAGCGGGAGCCCAAGCTGGCCCACGCCAACGTATAAGAAACCGTGGCAGTTTCAGACCCTCCGTCCTTGGGCGGAGGGTTTTTTCTTGCCCCGGAGCCCCGGGGCTGATATGATAGGGGAAGAAACAAAAAGGAGGCCATCCCATGCATATCCCTGCCTGTGAGACCCAAGCGCTGGAGCTGGTACGCTTTGACACCGCACTGGAGGAGGCAAACCGCCCCAACCCCCATTATGATATTACAAAATGGCTTTATGTCCCAAATTTCTACTCCGAGTATCGTTATATCCTGGGTACACGGGGCAGTAAGCCTCTCATCTGCGTGGGCCTCAACCCCTCCACCGCCGCCCCGGACTACTTGGACAACACCCTGAAGTCCGTAGAACGGGTGGCGCACCACAACGGATACGACAGCTTTATCATGTTTAACGTCTATGCCCAGCGGGCCACCAATCCCGACGACATGGAGCTCACCTATAACCAGGCGCTCCACCAGGAGAACATGCGGGCCTTTGACTATGCCCTGTCCCTGGACCAGTGTGCCTCCCCTGCCGTGTGGGCCGCCTGGGGAACCATCATTGAAAAACGCCCCTACCTCCCCGGCTGCGTCCGGGATATGATTGAAATCGGAAAGCGCCGGGGAGCCCGATGGTTCTCGGCGGGAAAGCGCTCCAAAAAGGGGCACCCCCATCACCCCCTTTACCTTCGGAAGGACAGCCCCCTGGAGGAGTTTGATGTGTCTGCCTATCTGGATCTCCTCTAATCAACTCAAGCAGCAAAAGAGCCTGACCGCTTTGCCGGTCAGGCTCTTTTTTGGGATCAGGTAGCCGATTCCTCCATGGTCTCCTCCAGCAGCTTGACCAGCCGCCGCACTCCGGGATGTTTCTGCCCCGGCAGGCTGAGCGCCCCAAAGGACAGTGGCTCCACGTCCGCAATGGGACGGCGGCACAGTCCTGTCGCCCGGCTTCCGGGGACATCTGCCGTTACGCCGAAGGCGTAGCCCGCCTCCACCAGCGTAAAAAGCACCTCCTGGTTGTCGCAAAAGAGGATCTGGCTGGTAGGCCTCCCCCCCACCGCCTGCCCCTGGATGACAAACAGCCCCTCCGGGCAGCTGGGGGGGCGGCACACGGCAATCCTGCCCCCCAGTTGGAGCTGCTCCATGGTTACGGGTCCTTCCCCTGCCAAGGGGTGTCCCGGCGCGCACACACAGCACACCGGGCAGCGCCGCAATTCCCGGTACTGCACCCGCTTGGGGGCGGCGCCGGAAAAGGAAAACATCAAGTGAAGTTCCCCCTCGGTCAGCAAGTTTTCCAGGGAATCAAAGGGAATGAGCCGCAGTACCGGCAGCAGTTGGGGCTCTTCCCGGCGCAGCCGGTCCAGAGCGGGAATCAGCAGACGCAGCTCTCCCGTGTTCCGGCAGCCCACCACCAGGCGCTGGGGGGCCTCCTTCTGCGCCTCTTTCATACGGGCCCGGGACAGGTCAGTAAGCTTTAAGATTTCCCCGGCGTAGTGGGTAAACTGAAATCCTTCCTGGGTCAGGCGCACGCTCTTGCTGGTGCGGTGAAACAGCTTGACGCCCAGCTCATCCTCCAGGGTATTGATCTGGTGGCTCACCGCCGGCTGGGTAATGCGCAGCTGCTGGGCCGCCCGGGAAAAGTTGAGAAAATTCGCCACCGCCATAAAGCACTCCAGCTGGGTGGTATTCATGGAAAAGCCCACTTCATCTCCGGTTTAATAACGTTAATCTATAAACGTCTTTTATAGAATATAGCACATTTGAATTTCACATACAAGAAAAATCGTGCTATAAAAAGTAAGGGTCAAAACTATTTTACCCTTAATCAACGCAAAGAAGGGAGCTTATGACAACGCCAGCCAAAGAGCGAATCCTGCGGGATAACCGGCGCATCTCCATCCAGGTGGAGCAATGGATCAACAGCACCATGGCCCTTTGGGGGCTCACAGCTGCCCAAGTGCAGGTGCTGCTGTATGTACTGGGCCACAGTGACCGGGGTACCTCCCTTACCCAGATTCACCGGGAATATGGCTATTCCATGGCCGCCCTGTCCTGTATCGTCAAACGACTGCGGGAAAAGGGCTACATCCAGGTGGAACACTGGGCCGGGGACGAGCGGCGCAAGCTTCTGTTTGCTACTCAGACGGCAAAAGAGCTTCAGCACCACCTGGACCACTCCACCCAGCAGCTGCACCGGCAGCTGTACCAGGACTTTTCGCCCCAAGAACTCTGCGACCTGGACCGGCTGCAGCGCAAGCTGCTCACCAGCCTGTCCGCACTCACTCATCCAGCAAAGGAGGAACCATCACCATGAAATCTGTGCTTCGGCAGCTGGGGCGCTTTCGGAAAGACGCCCTTGCCTGTGTGGGCCTGACCACCCTGGAGGTCATCACAGACATCCTGCTGCCCTTTATCACCGCCATCATCATTGACCAAGGTCTGGAACGAGGCGACCTGCCCACCGTCTACCGCTACGGCGCACTGATGGTGGTCATGATCTCCATGTCCATGGCCAGTATCCGGAGAATTGATGAAGTGCTTCAAGAGCGGCCCGATCTTCACAACCCCGCCCACCCCGTCCGTGAGGTAGCCGACGGCGCCATTGATTTCGACCATGTGAACTTCTCCTATAAGCACGGCAGCGGAAAAAATGCCCTCACCGACATCGATCTGCACATCCGCGCCGGAGAGACCATCGGCGTCATCGGCGGCACCGGCTCGGGTAAGAGCAGCCTGGTCAATCTCATCTGCCGGCTCTACGACGTGGACAGCGGCCAGGTGCGGGTAGGCGGCCGGGATGTGAAGGAATACGACATGGAGACGCTGCGCAACCAGGTTTCCGTAGTGCTTCAGAAAAATACCCTGTTCTCCGGCACCATTCTGGACAATCTCCGCTGGGGCGACCCCAACGCCACCCAGGAGGAGTGCGAAGCCGCCTGCCGGGCAGCCTGTGCCGACGAGTTTATCGACCGCTTCCCGGAGGGCTACCAAACCCGCATTGAGCGGGGCGGTGCCAACGTATCCGGCGGCCAAAAGCAGCGTCTTTGCATTGCCCGCGCTCTGCTGAAAAAGCCCAAGGTCCTGATTCTGGACGACTCCACTTCTGCGGTGGACACCGCCACCGATGCCAAAATCCGCGCCGCTCTGGCCAAGCACCTGCCCGGCACCACTAAAATCATTATCGCCCAGCGGATCTCCAGCGTGGAGGACGCCGACCGGATCCTGGTGCTGGACAACGGCCGGATCGACGGCTTTGATACCCATGAAAACCTGCTGAAGACCAACGCCATTTACCAGGAGATTTACGACTCTCAGGTAAAGGGCGGGGGCGACTTTGACCAGAGCGCGTGAAAGGAGGAACCATTATGAATCACACAAAATCCCGCGCTGCCTCTCTCCATGTGCTCAACCGGGTTCTGGGCTATATGCTCCGGCTCTACGCCCTGCCCTTCCTGGTGGTCATTCTGTGCATTGTCATCTCCGCCGGAGCCACCGTCATGGGGGCCACCTTCCCGCAAACTCTGGTGGACGACTACATTGTCCCCATGATGAACAGCGGCAGCACCGACTTTTCCAGTTTGGGAGCCGCCATTATCCGCCTGGCCTGCATCATGGCCCTGGGCGTGGTGGCCTCCTTTGCCTACAACCGCATTATGGTCACCATCAGCCAAGGCACAATGCGCCGGCTGCGCAATGACCTCTTTCAGCGGATGGAATCCCTGCCCATCCAATACTTTGACACCCATGCCCACGGCGACATCATGTCCGTGTACACCAACGACGTGGACACGCTCCGCCAACTTTTGAGCCAGAGCATTCCTCAGGTCATCAACTCGCTGGTTTCCATGGCCGCCACACTGGTGACCATGCTGATCCTGAACCCCGTGCTTACCCTCATCTCCATCCTCACCGCCATTGTCATGCTGCTGGTGACCAAAAACTTCTCCGCCCTGTCCGGGAAGTACTATGTGCAGCAGCAAAAAAATCTGGGTATTGTGGACGGCTTCATTGAGGAGATGCT
>CALWYG010000132.1 GCA_944385695.1 uncultured Oscillospiraceae bacterium
TTGACAGAGGCTGGACTGAGGAGTACCTGCTGCCGCTTTTTGACTGGCAGCAAAATGAATGGGGCGCCTCCGCCCTTTGGAGCGGATGGAGGGGCTGGTTATCCTGGACGATTTAGACAGCGATGCCTTGGGTGTGTACTGTGTGATGTTGGCCCGGTATGAGCAACTGTGCAAGCTTTTGGCTATGGCCTCCAAGGAACTGAAGGACACCAAAGGGGATCCGGAAGCAGTGTCTGATGCGGTGTCCAAGTTGGACACAATGAGCGGAAAGATGCAGTCCGTGGAGCGAAACATCCTCCAGTATGCTGAGAAATTGGGGCTCACGCCATCTGGACGGGTGCGCCTTGCCCAGAAGAGGGCCCAGGCGGCCGCTGCGGCCCAGGTCGATCCGGACGGTGATCTATTTGGGGACTAGATGGCAGAGTGGACTTCATCACCCAGTTTCGGTCTATGCCAAGCAGGTGACTCGAGGACGCCTGAAAGCACAGTGCTGTAAATATGAAATTCTTGCCTGTCAGCGCCATCTGGACGACCTGAAGCGCCAAGGTACAGAGGAATTTCCATATGTCTTCGACACTACCAGGGCTGACCGGATTATCCGGTGGTTTGGCCAGTGTATCCAGGTGCGGGGCGTGGACGCCGGAAAACCCATCGTGCTGGAGCCCTGGCAGATATTCGACCTGGGCTGCACCTACGGGTGGGTACACAAGGATACCGGCGCCCGGAGGTTCACTCATACCTATAACAAGCGGTCTCGTGGTACCTACAAGTCCAGTGAAAAGTCCTGTCAGGGGCTGTACCATATGTGTGGTGACGCCATCTATCCACCCTATCATCCGGAATTGGCCCGCTTTGAGCAGGAGCCGGAGGTGGAGTGTGCAGCAGTGGACCGAGGTCAGGCCATGCGGGTGCTGGGAGATGCAAAGAAGATTGCGCTTGCAAGTCCTAACATTGCTAAGCGGCTACTGGTTCCCCGGTCCAATCCCATCGTCCACCGCACCAGAGGCGGTTTTATGCGGGCCCTGTCCAAGGATACCAAGAACAAGGACAGTGGCGCCCCCACTTACTTTGTGGTGGATGAGTATCACGCTCACCCAACCTCGGAGATCTACGATCTGGGAACCAACTCATTTGGCAAGCGGATCCAGTCTCTGCTGGATGTGATCACCACAGCGGGTGACGATGCGGGTAGTAAGCCGTGCTACGTTGAAGAGACCTATGCCAAACGAGTGCTGGAGGATCCAACGGTCATCGATGATAGCTACTTTGTGATGATTCGGGAACTGGACGAGGGGGACAGCCCTCACAACGAGGAGGCCTGGGCCAAACCGAACCCTTGCCTGCGTTTTCCCAGCCAGTACAGTGAGATTCTGCTCAAGCAGATCCGGGACGAGCACAATGCGGCCTATGAGTCTAATGATCCCAATAAGATCCGCAAGTTTCTGACCCGCCGGATGTGCCTGTGGCAGGTGGGAAGCGAAAACCGGTACCTGGACGAAACCTGTATGGAGAAAGCCAGGAAGGCAATGGTCCCCAAAGAAACCTTTGCCGCCCTTACGGACGGTCTCCATTGCCACTGCGGTTTTGACTTGGGTAAGCGCATCGACCTCAGCGGATCGGCAGCAACCTTTGACCTACCAGATGGGCGGATTGCGATCAAAATGCACGGCTTTATGCCGGAGAACGGTGCGGACCGCCACGAGAAAACCGACCGGGTGCCATATAAGTTCTGGGCCCAGGGTGGCTACTGCACCCTGACACCCGGCGATGTGACCGACAACAGCTATGTATACAACTGGATCTGTGAGGGCGAACGGGATCACGGCTGGAAAGTGGATGAGGTGGACTACGATGGCCACAATGCCACGGATCTTGCCATCCGCATGAATGAGGACCGTAACCGGGAGGACTTCTGTGTGGAGGTCCCACAGACGTGCGCCGGCCAGAACCTTGCAGTGAAAACCTTTCGGGAGCTGCTGCTTCAGGATCGGGTGGTCATTGAGGAGAACCCGTTGGTGCTCTGGTGTCTCCAGAATGCCATCGAGATTCAGAATAACTATGGGGACATTAAGCTCAGTAAGCGGCACAAGGATGATACCGAACGAATTGACCCTGTGGCAGCGGGTATGAACTCTCTGGCCAGAGTGCTGGTGAAACGGGCACCAGGGAGCAATATCAATGAGCACGTTCAATCTGAGGATTGGAGTTTGTAGGATGGAGAATGAAACGAAAAAATTAGATCTTCTGGTGAAGATCATTAAGACCATGGCTTTGTATTTTGCTCTCTATTTGGACGATCTGCTTCTGATTGGAGCGGGGCTGTGCCTGGTAATTGCGGCATATGAGCAGTACGGCCGGCCGGCCGGGTTTGCGGTGGCTGGTATATGTCTGGCTGTTTATGCTGTTGTGATTGCCAGATCGAGGGGAGGAGGCCGTAAATGATTTTCGGACAGGCCATGCGAGGGTCGAAGAACTCCATGGAGGAGAAGCCCCTCAGCTGGGACGAGGTACAGGCTTGGTTCAAAAATGTGTTTTTGAGCGGAGAACTAATGGAAGGAAGCCAGGGCAATGCGGAGCGCTTGTCTCCTGTGGCGGCCGCACACAGGATTCTGACCAATTCATTCGGCCTGATCCCTTTTGGGGCGTACCGGAAGGACGGAAATGCAAGAGTCCCGTATGAGGACGAGTACCTGCGCCGGATGCTCAAGGTAAGGCCCAATGACCACATGTCGCCGTTTATGCTGCGCAAAGTGGTCATGTCCAACGCTTTCTGGCATGGCTTCGGTGCGGTGTGGAACAGGAGGGACAGTTCCGGACGGGTCATCCAACGACTGCCGCTTCCAACTGAGTGCTGCTCCATTCAAAAGGATCTGGAGAGTGGGCAGTATTGGTACGAATACAATGTGGACGGTGTAGTAAAAAAATTCTCCAACTATGAGCTGTCCTTTTTGTTCTTTGAGACCTATGACGGGGTACACGGCCGGGGCTTTTTACAGCTGGCCCGGGAGGCCATTGCAGTGGACGCTATGGCCCAGCGATACAGCAAAAAGTTTTACCAAAATGGGGCGCGGCTGAGCGGGATCGTGGAGATTGACACGGACGCCAACCCAGACACCAGGAACAAGGTAAAAGAGCAGTTTAAGGCCTATGCCACAGATGACGCCTTCGCGGTAGCTGTATTGGATCACGGAATGAAATATACCCCCCTTGGCCTTAACCAGAAGGACAGTCAGTTTATTGAAAGCCGGGAGTTTGCTGTGGAAGAGGTGGCCCGGTTTACAGGCGTCCCCAAGCACATGCTCCAGACGGGAAAAGAGAGCTACAACAGCAACTCCCAGCAGCGTCAGAACTATGTGACGGACGTACTTTTGCCGTTCGTTGTACAGTGGGAGGACGAGGACAGCTGGAAGCTTCCTACACCACGCCAGAAGCGTGATGGTGTGTATGTTCACGGGATCGTTGAGATGCTGCTCCGGGCTGATCCAATCACACGAGCCACTTTTTACCGCGAGATGATTCAGAACTCGATGATGAACCCGGATGAGGGCCGGGCAAAAGAAGAGATGAACCCCATTCCCGGCGGTCTGGGAAAGCAGTTCCTGGTAACAAAAAATCTGGGCTCTTTGGAGTCGGTTTTGAAAGGAGAGAACGTAAATGGTTGATATTGCCCTGCGCGGTGAGTTATGGGACAACGACTCGGCCGACGTGCTCCGGTGGTGGGGGTTCCGAGATATCACCGCCCCCATGGACATCCAGGCGGCCTTGGAAGCTGCAGGAGGGGATGAGGTGACGTTGCTCATCAATTCCCCCGGAGGGGACATGACGGTGGGCACGGAGATCCGGTCTATGCTCCGGCGTTACCAGGGGAAAACCACAGCTCTGTTTCAGGGCTACGGAGCCAGTGCAGCCACCCTGGCGGCTACCGGCTGCCAGGTTATCCAGAGCGAGCCTGGCGCTTTGCTCTGTTATCACAACCCGAGTGCCGTGACAGAAGGAGACTACCACGATATGCGCCGGTCAGCAGAAGCGCTGCGCAACGCTCGGGATTGCGTACTGGAGGTGTATGCTGCCCACAGCAGCGCCAGGAGTCGGGAGGATCTGATTGCCCTGATGGAGAAAAACATCTGGATCAGTCCCAGCCAGGCCCTGGACTATGGCCTGATTGACGAGATCGTGGGGCTGCCCGGCGTGGAAGAGGACCCAGCTGCCTTTGTAGCGGCGGCTGGAGGTCGTATCCGACTGACGGCGGCTATGCGGCAGAGGTACCAGGATCACATGGATCAGGTGCGACAGGAAACCCAGGCCAAGGAAAAGGCAAAATGCGCCATGGCAAAGCTGCGGGCGCTTGCACATTATTGACGGAAGGAGTTAAGGAAAATGGATTTTATGGAGAAGATCACGGAACTGCGGGAGCAGAAGAGCCAGCTGCTGGCCAAAGCTCAGACCTTTGCCGACGAGGGCAACTATGCTGAGGTGGATAAGATCACCGAACAGATGGAGGGCATCAACAACCAGATCAAGAGCCTGGAGGGGCTGGCCAAGCAGAGCCAGGAGAATGCGCAGCCTGTCTATGACGGCATTCTGCATGATAAGGGAAAGACCACCAAGGAGAACAAAGGCGGCGAGGACAAGCCCTTTGCTTCCATCGGTGAGCAGTTGGTCGCCATTTACAATTTCCGTAAGAATCATGTGGAGGACAAGCGCCTGTATCAGGTAAATAACGCGGTGATGGGCGCCAACGAGGGCATCGGCGCAGACGGCGGCTTTGCCATTCAGACTGATTTTGCCGGCGTGATCCTGGAGAGCGCTGTCCAAATGAGCCCCCTGCTCAATCGCCTGGATCGGTATACCTGCTCCAGCGCAGCCAACTCCATGCGGTGGATCAGCGCGGACGAGACTGATGTGAGTAATTCTGTGTTTGGCGGCGTGCAGATGTTCTGGGTTGCTGAGGGTGCCGCTGTAAATGCAAGCAAGCCCCAGTTCCGGGAGATCAAGATGGATCTGGAAAAGATGATGGGCCTTATGTATTGCACCGATGAAATGCTGCAGGATGCGGCTTTCATGACCGGCTTTGCCTCCACCGGTTTTTCCCTTGCGGCCGACCGCCTGTTGACGGATGCCGTAATCGCCGGAGATGGTGTTGGCAAACCCCTGGGTATCATCAATTCCAAGGCGCTGATTACCGTGGAGAAGGAGCAGTCCCAGGCAAACGGTACCTTCGTGGGCAACAACGCAGTGAAGATGCAGGCCAGATCCATGCCTAAGAACCGAAACCGCCTTGTGTGGCTAATGCACCCCGATGTGGAGGAGCAGCTGCCCCTGTTGGCCATCAAGAGCGGCGACGAGTCCAAATTCCTTTGGAATCCTGAGGGCGGTCTGGGCGGCTTTGATACCCAGCGTGTGCTGCACAAGCCTGTCCTGTTTGAGGACAGCTGTTCTGCTCTGGGAACCAAGGGCGACATCCTGCTGGTGGATCCCTTCCAGTACATTTTGCTCACTAAGGGCGCAGCTAAGCAGAACTGGTCCATCCATGTGGAGTTCCTGACGGATCAGAACTGCTTCCGCTTGGTGTTCCGCTGCAACGGCGCTCCCAAGGTAAACAAGCCCCTGAAGATCAAGAACAGCACCAAACCCCGAAGCCCCTTTGTGGCGCTGGCGGACCGCAAGTAAGGAGGAGCTATCATGAAGCGTATTTTTGAAGAACTGGCCTTTGCCAATGTGTTTGCCCCTCAGTCTGTGGAAGCGTCCACGGAAAAGACCACTGCGTTTGTGGATGCCTCTGGCGCGGGTGAGATCGCGTTTTTGGTCTCCGCCGCTGCCCTGGGTGCTGGCAAGAAGGTGACAGTCACGGTGATGGGGTCTGATCAGTCTACTGGCGGAAGCGCCAAGGCCATCGGCGATGCGGTTGAGTTTACCGACAGTGTCGGCACGGAACCTCAGACGGTTGTGGTGAGCTACAAGGTGGACCCCGCAAACCCCCGGTACATCGGACTGAAATTCCAGCATGACGCCGCGGCCGCCGTGGTCTGCGGTGTGTCGGCTGCGGCACGGAGCCTGTATATGCCCACTGCCAACGGCTGGACGCTGGCAAAATGACCGCACTGAGCGAAGAGCGGCTGGATGTGCTGCTGGCTTACTGCAAGCTGACCGAGCTGAAAGACGACCCGGAGGTGAAGGCCCTGATCCCCGGCTTTTATGAGGCCGCTGTAGGCTACATGGACGGGGCCGGAGTAACCGAGCCACAGGAAGGTACCGCCCGGCGGGCCCAGTATGACCTGTGTGTCAACGCTATGGTGCTGGACAGCTGGGATCACCGGGACATGAAAGAGCCTGCAAACCAGGTAACCGAAAATACAGCCTTCCGGCGGAGGCTCAACCAGCTGAAATTCTCGGAGGGGTCGGTGTCCAACTTGGACACCGACCCATAACCGGGGAGGTGGCAGAAAATGAGCGAGAGCTACATTGACGCCGGCAGCCTGAATGAACGGCTGGAACGGCTGGAGCTGCAGCAGACCGAAGAAAATACTTGGAAATGGGTAAGTGTGGGCCGCCTGTGGGGCCAAGTCACGGTGGACGGAGAAAAGAACCTGTTTTCCTCCGTAGGCATTGGGGCCAGAAATGCCAAGTTGGTAATTCGTAGCCGAAACCTCATCTTGCACGAGGCCCTTCGCTGGAAAGGACAGCATATTTTCCTGACCAGCATTACCAATCGAGACCGGCTGCACTTAGATCTCCAGGGGGCGCTGGTGAGCGTTGTCACCTGCAAGGGGAATGGCTACACAACCGCTGTGGGTGCCGGGAACCGGCCGGTGAAGCAGGAAAAAGCGGAACAGACGTTTCCTGGCGTTCTCACAGAGAAGTATGTGCGGCATGAGACCGAGGACAGCTACGCCAAGGCAAAGAGACTGCTGGTGCTGGTAACGCCCAAGGAAATAGATCTTCTGGAAGGTGATTTGGTGACCGTCACCGATGGCCCGGCGGCGGCCGTCTACAATGTTCAGACCCGCCATGTGCTGGATGAGTTTAAAAACGAGTATGAGATCATGTACAGCCGGGATATTTAGTCTCGGCTTCGGACAAAGTCCGGCCGTTCTGCCGGGTGGTTTGGCAGCGCCACCCGGTCCTCCTATTCAACGGGACGCGGGGGTCTTGCTTTCTTCCCCCGCGCACCCGGCAGAGCGGCTGGGCAAGGAAAGGGGAGCCGTATGCAGAGCATTGAACACGGCGACCTGGATCGCCTGATCGCAAGCTGGGAAGCGCTTATAAAAGAATACCCGGACATGAAGCGGGAGCTTTTAGAGAAGCTTGGCACAGAGCTGTTGGCCGATGTTCGCGGTGAGATCGGCGGTACCGGAACTGTCCAGGATTGGCAGGAGCGGTACCGAGGGTCAAAAAACGGATATGTGGCCATCCGTCCCAAGGCTGAGACCTATAAGGAGACCAAGGGCGGAAAGCGGTATGCGGTGGGCTATGTGACCAACGCCATCGAGAACGGCCACAGGCACCGTAAACCGAGCCAGGTAAAGCGGGATGGGTACCGATACAAGGAGCGAATCAATGTGCCGGCAGTGCCGGGAAAACATTTTTATGCGGCGGTGCGAGACAGTCTCGACAGCATGGGCCGGCAAGAGGTACAGGCTCTGGCTGCTGAGATTGCCAGAAGATTGGAGGGCGGGACTTGACCACAAGCATTGATGTATGCAACGCCATCGCGGACGTGGTGGCCAAGCTTTGGCCGGAGCGGATGATCTACCGGGATTTCTGTCCCGCAGACCACAAGCGGCCCAGCAGTTTTTTGTACATTGTCAAAAGCTCTATGGAGCCGGCTAACATCTCCATGGTGGAGTGGACCATGGAAGTGGAAATGGAGCTGTTCTGCGCCACGGACGAGTATGACATCAGGTC
>CALWYG010000133.1 GCA_944385695.1 uncultured Oscillospiraceae bacterium
CCGGGTTCATCCACGCCAAAAATTTTGTGGTGGACGACCGCTTTGCCACCGTAGGCACCGTCAATCTGGACTACCGCAGCCTCTTCCTCCACTTTGAAGACGGCGTGTGGCTGTGCGAAGCTCCCTGCATTCGGGACATCCGCCGGGATTTTGAGGAGACCCTGAAGGTGTGCGAGCCCGTCTCTCTGCGCCGGGCCAAGCACCTGAATCTCCTGCTCCAGCTCTACCGGAACATTTTGCGCGTATTCGCTCCGCTGATGTGACCAAAAAAAGGCGCCGTCCCATGGGACGGCGCCTTTTGTATTACCGGCAGCAGTGCTGGTTATTGCCGCTGCCGCTCCCGCTCTGGCCGCTGGGCGGGAAGAACTCGCCCACGGGGAACTGGACCTTGCGGAACATCTCACAGGGGTCCTCCTGGCAGGAATCATCACAGCCGGTGCAGCTGCAATCCTTGGTGGGAATGCAGTAGTCATAGGCGGGGATCAAAAGCTGGGTATCCCGCTCCATGCGGATGATGGTGAACTGACCCAGGGTAACAAAGAGCCGGTGCTGGTCGCCGCTCATCATCAGCTCATCGCCGAAGCAGGCGGCCACGCCCATGGGAATGTCCGTGCAGGAGCAGTCGCAGGGACGGCAGTGGCACACATCCACCAGCTTCAGGTTGAGGATCAGCGGGTCCACCGCCTCTACCACAGCCGTAGGCACGCTGGTCCGGGGCAGGCACTGGATTTCAGCTCCGTTCTCCCCCACCTGGGAGGAGAACACCTTGGCGCCGCCGTCGCTGCCGAAGAGCACCGCCCGCTTCTCAAACACCGCCAGACCGCAGACCTCTACCGGCCGGGCCGCGCCCACAAAGGCGTCGGCGGTAATGCGGTAGAAGAACCGCACATCCACGGTATAGAAGCCCCGGTTGAAGGTGACGGGTTCCACATCAATGTACGCGTACAGCAGCTCAGCGCATTTGGCCTTTACAGACTGGGCCCGGTCAATGACCTCCTGGGAGCACCGGGTGGGGTACACCCGCAGATCTTCCACGCAGTCCCGGTCGGAAGATATAGCGTCTTATATATAAATATTTGGTGTTGTATTTTGGGAAAAGTTGTCTTATTATAAACCATAAGATAAAAGGATTGGGGGATTATATATGCAGGTTTTTATCAGCTGGTCAGGAGAACGTAGCCGATTGGTGGCGGGACTGCTGAATGAGTGGCTCGGTAACGTCATGCAGCATTTAGAGACATGGTATTCTCCTGAGATGGACCGCGGCTCCGTTTGGTTCAACGATATTTTCAATGCCTTGGCAAATTCTTCAGCTGGAATCATTTGCTTGACCAGTGAAAATTTAAATAACCCATGGATCTTATTTGAATCTGGGGCCATTGCAAAAGGGGTCACTTCAAATCGCGTATATACTCTGACCATTGATCTTGAACCTGAGGCAATCAAGCCCCCTCTGGGGCAGTTTAACGCGACAAAACCTACGCATGATGATATGTGGAAGCTTGTGGAAAGCATCAATAATTTCAGTGAAAAAGACGCACTGGACAAAGACAAGCTGCTCCGTGCTTTTAATGCTTTCTGGCCCGAGTTTGAGGCTCGCTTTGAAGAAATAATAAGCAAAACAAAATCTGAAGCCACACCTTCTCCTCGCCGTTCCACTGATGAAATGGTCAGCGAAATACTGGATATTGTCCGTGGCTTGGCCCGGGACTCTGCGTTTTCGTGCAACGCTATCAATGATCTGTCTATAAAAAAGTCAGCTCATCAATCATTAAAAAATTCAATTTACTCTGATCTTAAGGATTCCATAATTGATAGGAGTACCTTAGACACTCATACTCTTAAAGATTACGCCATACCTTATACACTTGAAACACCCTTGATCGTAGACATTGTAAAAGGCGCCCTAGATAGCGCGCTATCAAAAACGACAGATATCTCTAAATCCCCCGTTTCAAACAAGCTTTCTGAAATTGGCCCTAGCGAATTTGTTATTAACCTTGAAAATAAACATTTAAAATAAGTTTGTTCCTCGTTGTCTGAATTTTCCTTCTAAACGCAGTACACTCCCACACCTTCACTTTGGATGTGGGAGTGTACTTTTTTATTCTTTCCCCGCAAGCACCATAGCCATCCCCTCTACCCGGGTCATAGTGTCCAAGGGTCGGGAGCCGTCAGAGATCCCGGCGGCAATCGCCTTTTTTACGGTGTCAGACTGCCACTTCTCGGTCGGCTCTTTCTTGGCCTGCTCCTTCTGGTAGCGCTCATAAAACGCCACCCATTCCTCATAGGTCACGCTGTCCACCTCCTTCAGATGATACTGCTCCACCAGAGCTGCCACGATCCCGTCGGCCAACTGGTCAGCATATTTCTCCGTCAGGATAATGGGTGTGTCCGTGGTGGAGTCCATAAAGCCAAACTCCCCCAGCACCGCGGGCATGGTGGTGTTTACTAACACATAAAAGTTGGCAACACCAAGAGGCTGCGAACGGTTGCCCCGGAGGCCCGTAGAGGCCACTGTGTGCTCGTATACGGCACGCTGGAGGCTGGTGGTATCCTCGCCCACCCCTAGGCAAACATAGACCACAATGCCGCCACCAGAGCCGCCTTTGATACCAGCGTTGTGGTGGATGGACAGATACACATCCGCCCCGGTCAGGTTGGCCGCCAGCACCCGGTCAAAGAGAGTAACTTCCTTCTGTCCGGTTACATCGTCCACGCGCATGGTCTGGCAGTCATAGGCGGTCAGGCGCTCCTCGACCCTGTCGGCCACTCTGCCGTTGAGCACCCACTCCCGGGTTTCCCTGGGGTCGATTGCCCTGAGACATCTCTTCCCCGGGGTGCCCAGATAATGGCCTGCGTCAATCGCAATGAGCATTAGGCCTCACTGCCTTCCTCCGCTTTTTCAGCCTCTTCCAGTTCCTTAGCCTCCTGGATGTCTTCAATGATCAGCTCGGCCACCTTCTGGACGAAATCCTGCTCGGTCTTGGTCTCGTCCTTGAACACCTTGCCAAGGGCCTGGCCGTGGCGACCGACAAACTCGCGCATGGTCTGGCTTTCCTCCTTGGAAATGTCAGGCCGCTCCTTCAGAAACATAGCCATGCCAGTGGTGGACAGGTCGGGAGCGTCGGCCTCTTTGGTGGTTTCATACAGGTCATACAGGGTGTTGGGATTGACTACCAAAATCTTCATTTTTCATGTCTCCTTTAAGTAAATATTTGAATAGCCTTGAATTGGCTTATTCATCCTCTTTCCCGCCGGTGATCTGGTCGCCGGCGCTGTCGATGGCGTCTTTGCTCACCTGGAGCAGCTTGGTGAGCCATCCGGGCACCGTGGCGCCCATAGCCACGGCGTTTTCTGTAATGCTGCCCAGCTCCGTTACCACATACCACACCAGCACAATGGGAGAAATCAGGCCGCCGTAGTCAAAAGGAAGCTGCACGGCTGGAATATTGGCAAGCACCAGCGAGATCAGCAGATCCGCCCCGGCCGCGACGATTACCACAACGATCATCCCGGTCTTGTGCCAGATCCCCTCCCTGGCCTGGGCGGAGGACCATTCCCCCTGCTTGGCAGCGGCCAGGCTTCCGGTGATGTAATCCACCACCATACAGAAGACCCAGCCAATGACCAGCCAGCCAAACCACCCCCAGAACCCGGTCAGAGCCCCCAAAAGCGCTGCAACAATCATTTTCCAATGTTCCAAAGTGTCCATTTACGCTCCTCCTATCTCATATTTTTCAAGAATCGGGCCAATCGTCGGGTCTTTCAGCAGGTTCTTTACCTGCCCAGGCGGCAAAGCTCCCAAGACCATCATAAAATCATCAGCTTTTTCCTTATTCTGTGCCAGTACCCGGTTGTACTGGATGATCTTCTCTCTCAGCTCCGGTTTCATTCCTTCACCCCCGAAAGGAGAAGGTCCAGTGCCTCTTTCAGCTCAGATACTTCGGACTCCAGTTTTTCCTCTCGGCTGGGTTCCGGCTCTGGCTGTCCGTCATCCTCTATGGTGTATTCGCCATTGTAGGCGTATTTTAACGCCTCTGCAATTTGGATGTCTTTGTTGCTTTCCGTAAAAACGAGGCTCTCGGTTTGAAGATATGCTTCACGAATTACAACCTGTTCTCCGTCAGGAGTTTGCTCAACAATTTCTGGGATTTCCCGCTTATACACGATTTTTTTCATTGCTCTGCCCTCGCCGCTAATCTGTTGTTTTCCAGTATTTAACAGTTGCACTTGCCGTTGAACTTGAACGGTCCGAATGAGTTGATATCAAAACATTTCTGTTTAACAACGAAATGTTTTGCAGTTGTGCGGGGAAGTCGCTCGGCCCTGTTTCGCCTGGCATTGTAGCGTTCCCCCCGTCCCATATGCCAGTCACAGAAATTGGACGGGCACTTACATCATCTGTGTATTCAACAGTTTTTGCAGTGTTGTTTGGCATTGCGCCACAGTCAATCAATTTTGTATAAACTGGCTTTCCATTATGGCGCTCAGTTGTGCGGTACTCTACACCTAGTTTCATTGGCGGGTTTATCCACTCCCACGGTTTCCATACCCCCGCTTCTTTTGATCTAATTAGCATTGTATTGGTAGGATATTCACTGGTCATCAAATAGACAAATGCAAGTTGAGTAGCATAAGTGTAACTAGCAGCAACGTGCATTAACGTTGTATTTCCAAATAGAAATCCAGGCATAACCGGAACGCCAATATACCAACCAGTCTTTAAAATAGAATCAAAATCGTTTACCGTAGGTGCTTTTGCAGTAAAGGTTCCTAATCCAAAGCCTTCTGGTGCAGCCCCTACATCCCCTGCAGTAATGGCCCCGGATCCTGGGGTATCCGCAACACGGCCCACCGCATTGTCGATCTCCTCCCCGCTGAAGCGATGGGTATAGTAGTCATCTGGGGGCGCGGTGATCTCGTTGACCCGCCGATTCAATTCCTCCAGCTGGGCCTGTAATTCATCCAATGTCGCCATGGTTCCCACCTCACACAATACATCTGCGGCCCAGCTTATCCAGCCGCCAATGGTTGTTTTTCGTCACAGCGGCCAGCAGTTTCTGGCCAGGCTTTGGGCGACGGTAAAAGAGGATCAGAATCCCCGGCCCGCCTCTGGCGCCCTCTGAGCCTTTTCCCGGGCGGCCTCTGGTGATAGAGGTATTCTCCCGCAGCCGGGCAACGGCCAGACCTACGCCGCCCTCACCACCGCCACCGTGACCTCCGTCGCCGCCTTTGCCAGGGATCGTCTGATCACTGGGGGATTTGGCGTCGGCGCCGTTTCCGCTGCGGCCGCCCACAGCCTTTGCGTTTTCCGGTTTGGCTCCAGACACCGAGCCCAGAGCCCCGTCAAATCCGTTGGAGCCCACCGCAGGGCCACCGCCGCTGCCCTTGCCGGCCTGTGCGATGTAGTACTCACCATCGGACAGCATGACATTATCCTCAATGTTTGCCGGCACACCAGGCAGCCATGTATTGCCGTCACGGTCCATGATAGACGTGCCCGGTTCATAGCCGTATTCTGCCGTCGTAGAAGCACCAGCTCCCCGGCCTCCGGCAATGCCCGGAAGATCTCCCGGAGTGGCATAGGTGCGCCCTGTCAGCGGGTTGGTGTAGCCCGTAGGAGATACAGCCCCATTGGAAGAGGACAAGGAACCGAAGGTGGTGGCACCCCCCTCCTGGCCGGGGTTTGAATCCTGGTTTTCCTCTGAGGGTTGGCCTCCGAGGCCTCCGATCCCAGTGGAATAGGGCACCTTTACCCCTGGGGTAACCGGGAGATCTGCCACCAGGATCTTCCCACCCTTGCCCGGCTGGCCCCCTGGGCCTCCTTCCGCTCCATAACCTGGATTCCAGCCGTACAGCTTCTGTTCAGAATCAGAGAGCTCTGTTGGATCCGCTGAAACACCGCCCCTGCAGCCGCTGAAACCGCCGTCTCCGCCGCTGATCAGGACGGCGGTCACCACCGTCACCCCCTCCGGGGGATCCCACTCCCCTGTCCCGGTCAGCTCCTCATAGGCGTCATAGTATTGCAGCTCCTCCGGCTGGGGCGGCAGAAATCCCACCATGGCCGTAATGTCTGCCCGCAATACCGCAGACATGGCAAACTCCATCGTACCGATACAGGCTGTCACCATGCACTTATCATAGGGGTGCCAGATGGATACCACATGGCCGGGTTTCTCCGCCATGGCAGTGAGACCGCTGTTGATAGTCTCCTGGCAGCGGTAATAATCAGCCAGCCGACTGGCCACGCCGTTGGAGCTTACCAGAGACACCAGGGTGGCGTCTGTGATGGTCCTGACATTCTCAGCGGCTCCCTCCGTCACCGTCTTCACCACCTGCCGGGTGGTATGGATATACCCCTTGCCGGTGAGGGTGCCGGTCCCGGTAGACAGCCTTGCCCAGTTGGCCCCGCTGCTGAGGATGGAAAAGCCTGTGGCCTTGAGGCTGTGCATGGGCTCATCAAAGGTGACCAGCTGCCCCTCCTGGGCTGTGCCGTCGTACAGGGTGGTCTCCTCCGTCCCCTGGATGTACTGGTGTTCGGTGACGGACACCGCACTGATGGGGCTCTCATAGGGCACAGAGCCGCCGGAATACATCCGGTCCATGGTCACGGTACTGGCCACGCCGTCCCACAGGGGCTCTACCCGGAGAAAGCCCTCCATATCAGTGCCCAGATAGGCTCCGATGACAAAGAGAACCTGGGCCAGGTTATCCCGGGCGGAGTTGTCCGGCGGCTTCACATAGGGGAGCCAGCCGTAGAGCTGAACATCCTGGAGGCTGGTCTTGATATGGACCGGGACGGAGCCGCAGATGTCCCGCACCACCTCCTCCACAGTCTGCCCAGTGTAGATCCCGCCGGGGTGAGGCATTTTTTCCAGCCGTCCCAGGGCGGACAAGCCAGAGAGGATGTACCGGTCCGGTCCCACACGCTCCACCGACTGGAGGTAGAAGAGCGCCTTCTGCCTGTCCCAGTAAAAATAGGTCATGGGGGCATTGGGGATAAAGGCCTTGATGGAGGGGTCGGAGCACTTGACGGTGAGCTCCATGGTGTCCACCCCCAGGGCGGAGGCAGGAAGGGACGTCTCCAGATAGAAGCTCCCTTCCGCCAGCTGGTCATCCGGCTGCTGGCTGTCGGTAAAGATCCACTTGTCATAGATCAGCTTGTTTCTCATACCTGCTCCTTTAGTCCGGGGTACGCTGAAGGCCGATGGGCTTGAAATTCACTGCCAGTCCCGTCCAGCGGCTGACCCCGGCCATTCTTCCCTGCCACACATCCCGGCCGGACTCTACTTCCGCCTGAAAGGTGATGGTGGACTGGCCGTAGGGCATGGTGATCTCGTGGCTGTCCACCGGCGCTGAGATGGCCTCATAAAAGGCGTCATAGTCCTCTGGGTGCTGGGGATCCGGCTCCACGGAAAACTGATAGGAGTACCCGGTACCCAGCAGATCCCGCTCGTGGCGGCCCGAGAGCATATAGCCCTCATTGTCGCCGCTGCGCAGCTCAAAGGCACGCTCCAGGGTGTTATAACGTACCCGGAGCCGGTAGGGTTTTCCGTCCATTGTGACTGTGTACATCCGTATCCTCCTATCTTGCGAAGCTGGGCCCCTGGCGTGCCGTCTCCACGGTCACCACCGGCTGGAGCAGCCGCCCCAGCTGGGCGAGGGAGCCGACAAACCGGATGTTAACATTGGTCTTACTTGCCGCCCCCACACTGCGCTGATCCAGGGCGTCCAGGAAGGCATCCTGCATGGCTGAACGGGGCGCAGCGATCTCCACTTCCCTGGGGTTGTCTCCCAGCACACCCAGCATAGGATTGTTGGGGGCAAAGACGCCGCCGGAGGCGAAGTGGGGGAAATCGCTGAGGGAAGCGGCAGACGGCGTAGAGGGGATTCCTGTTCCGCCAGAAATGCCACTGCCCTTTGAACTCGACATAGACCCTACCACGTTGCTGATGGTATCATTCATTTCATCACCCTTACCGATGATGATGGCAATAATGGCCGCCAATGCAGCTAAGGCCAGGACAACGACGGCAATGATCAGCGCCCATTTGGAAAATGCCACGCTTGATACAGTGGAGGCCACGCCAATGGCGCTGATAATCCCGGCAATGGGACTGATGGAGGCAACCAGCAAAGCGATAATTCCGATGGCAACCTGGGCACCCTGAGGAAGCCCATTGAACCAGTCCAGAAAGGCCGTGGCTACTTGCGTCACTCCGGTCACGATGGGCTGAAGACTTTCCGCCAGCCGTGCCATCGAAAGCTGGAGCTGGAGGGTGGCGTCTCTCCCCTGGGCGAGTTCCTGATTATTCTGCTTCCACCCCTCATACACCTGGGACAGGCCCGTGCTGGACAGCAGACTGAGCGCGTAGTTTTGGCGCTCTACTTCATCGGGAAGGAGGGCCATCTGGGCGTTAAAGTTTTCCGCTCCGATCCCAAGACGATCCAGCAGTTCTCCAAACTGCCCGGTGGCCTCTCCGGTGGCCAGTGTCTCCTGGAGGCTGTCCGCCAGGCTTTCAAATTTAAAGGTCTCGGGAAATTTGATATAGGCTCCGGCCAGGTTTTCTACGGCTTTCTGCAAATTGCTTTCGGTGAAGCCGGCATTCAGCAGATTGTTGGTGGCCTCAATGGCCCCGTCCAGATCGCCGGAAACCATATTCATCTGCCGCATGGCGTCTGTGGCTGTTTCCAGCCCGATCCCGGCGTTTTGTGCGTTTTCCCGGATGTTTCCAAGCCCGGCTCTCAAACTCTCTGTGGCCGGGACAGTGGCGATGGCAGCAGCTCCGACGCCCAAAATGGTAGTGGTAACGGGCTGCATGACGTCGTGAACCTTCCCTGCCCCATCAGAGATGGAGCCCAGCTTGCTGCTGAGCTCGGACATAAATCCCCCGGTGCTGTCCATCTGGTCTTCCAGGCTTTGGAGGTCTTTTTCCGTCTGGATGATCTCCCGCTGCAATGACTCAAACTGTTCCTGGTTGAGCTTCGTGCCGTCAAACTCCTTCTGTAGATCCTGCTTGGCCTTTTTCAGATCCTTCAGCCGATCCTCCGTCTCTTTGACGGTTTTCCAAAAGGCCTCGTACTCTTCAGCGGGCAGCTTTCCGGACTGGAAGTTGGCCTCTACCGACTCCGCCCGTTTTTCCAGGCCGCTTAGCTCATCCGTGACCTTGGAAATCGCCTCTTTTAAGGGCGCGTATTTTGCCTCATAAGCCTGGCCGCGCTCCAGAGCCTTGTCTGCCCCTTCTGCGGCCTGCTGGAGGGTATTCAGCTTGTTCTTTGTTTCATCGGCTGCCTGTGCCAAAAGCCTCTGCTTTTGGGCCAGAAGCTCCGTATTGCCGGGGTCCAGTTTGAGAAGCCGCTCCACGTCCTTCAGATTTCGCTGGGTGGTCGCCAGTTCCCGGTTGGTGGCTCCAAGAGCTTTATCAAGCTTTGTGGTGTCGCCGCCGATTTCAAGGGTAATCCCCCGTATGCGTGATCCGGCCATATCCGTCACCTCCTAGAACCGGTCAAAATCCTCCTGTGTGGCGATCCGGGCATAAGGCGCCTGATCATTGAGCGCCTCCACATACATATCCTGGATCATCCCGATGGTCAGAAGATCCATATCAGATACGGAGACACCCACCTGCGTTGCCCGGAGGAGGAGCAGCGCGGTGGTCATCTCACGCTCGGTCGCCTCTATTTTTTTGCCGGTACGCTCATCGTCCGGACATTTTCATTCCACATCTCGCTGATCACAGGGAAAACAGCATAGATAGAAAAGGTGTCAAACCCGTCCAGCCACTCCTCAACGGTACCTGGTACCGTCTGATCCGCATGCCTGGCCATCAGATAGGAAACATTTTCAAACATCTCCAGGCACTCCATGGGGATGGAAGAATCTCCAGCATTCGCGGTTTCCACCGCGTTTTTGATTCGCACCATGTCCTGCATAATGTCACGATGGAACTTGATCCGGTAAAGCCGGGGAATGGAGGCGGAGGCCCGGAAGGTGACCTCCCGGCCGTCAATGGTCACAGTTCTGGTCATCAGGTACTCTCCTCCGCCGGGGGTTGCCACACGGTCTGATACCAGCCGTTATAGACTTCCTCCGTTGTGCTGGCCGTGGTCTTGGCCTTTACGTTGCCGTTGGGCAGCGGTGCGGCCGTCAGGGTCAGCGAGGAGGTGGTGGGCGTCTTACTGTTGGTGATGGTGGCGCCGGCTACATTGGCCCGGGCCGCCGTACAGTTGTAGAGCACATGGCGGATGGCCTTCTTGTCTCCCTTGAACTCAAAGAGCAGGGCAAAGGCCTTTCCCTCCACGCTGGCGTTTTCCACCAGCACTCCGGCCTCCGCCACCAGCTGCTCCCCCAGGGCCGACTGGGCGAAGTCATCGGGCACCAGGGCGCTCTCGTAGTCCCCCTGGTAGCCGTCATTGGTGGAGGAGACATAGTAGGCGATGTCGTCCGCATAGAACTTGGTCGTCTCCCCCTGGGGCGGCAGGGAGAGATTGACCGCACCGGGCCAGGGCTTCGGGGTGGCATAGGTGACCACCCCGCCCTCTGTGGACTGGATCATGGCGTAATGGACATTAGAAAGGCCAAATTTGACCTTGTTGGCTGCATTGTCAGGCATTTCTTACACC
>CALWYG010000134.1 GCA_944385695.1 uncultured Oscillospiraceae bacterium
GCTTCTCCGGCAAGGGCAATTGTTTTGCCGCCCGGCGCGGCCCATACAGAGGATAAAAAATAAGCTCTCTGAACGACGCGGCAGCGTGTCGTTCAGAGAGCTGTTTCATGTCATCAATCCGCTTAGAGGGGAAACCGGATCAACAACTTAGAGGGCGGTTCATTCAGAAGCTTGAGGGGGCTGGCTTTATTTCTCTTCCTTTGTCTTCACCATTTTTACGGTGCCCTTCTGACAGAGAAGGATCTGTTGTAAGCCATCGGGCCACCCAAGGTTTAAAAAGCTGCGGAACTCCTCGCTTCTCATGCAGCTGCATCTGTTGGTTCCGGGGGAACAGGAAACGCTATCCCAAACAAGCCCGAATTTCTTATAAAACAGGCCAAATTTAAATAATATTGCACGAAAAGGGGTTGAAAAACCCATACTGTTCTTCTAAAATATAGGAAAAAGACTTCAGAGAAAGGCGGGCTTTTTGCCTCGATCGTTGTTTATGCAGATCAACATTGCATTTTTGCTGCAGGAGCACTTCTACCGCTATTGTAAGCAAACCATTGGAGACACTTGGGAGGGCCATCGACTCACCTATTTTTGCTATACCGACTTAAAGGAGCTTCAGGCGCTGTTTTTGGAACAAAAGCCCTACTATGACGCGTTTTTTGTCAGCGGCCCGCTCCCTCTGGCGGCCCTTTGGGAAGTAGATTCCCCTCCCTACGCCATCAAAGACCGGATCGTCAGCTACTTGTCCAACACCTACCGCATTTTGCTGGGACTGCTGCTCAAGCAGCAGGTATACGCCCCCTCCCGCATCGGCATCGACTTTATTGATGAAAACACACCTCTCATTCAGGTGTTGGAAGAGGACCGGCTGCCCGAGCTCATCAACGAACACGACCGGCACTTTTTGGGCATGACCACCGAGGAGCTGGACCAGCAGGAGGTTCTGCTGGTGGCTGAGTACCGGCGGCGCTGCCGCGAGGGAAAGCTGGATGTCATCATCACCAACTATAACAGCGTGGTTCAGGGCTTGGCGGGAGAGGCGGTCAAATGCTACTACTCCTACCCCAGCCGCAACTCCATGGTGCAGTCTCTGGACCAATGCGTCAAAATGATTCAGACGGAAAAATTACGGCGCAATCAATCCGCTGTGATCCGGGTCAGTCCCAAGTATGACCTGCGCTCCCGGCAGTTTACACCAAATCACGGTCTGGAGCTGCTCTCCCTCAAAAGTACGCTTTTGGAATATTGCCACCGGCACCAGATCGAACCGGTCTTAAAGGATGACCTCACCGACGTGGAGCTCTACCTGACGGTGGAGCAGCTGGGCAACCTCACAGAGCAGTTTTCCCAATTTCATCTTCCCCGCCTGCTTGAGGAGCAGGTGGGCTTTCAGGGCTACGTCAGCCTAGGCAGCGGCGTGGATCTGAGCGCTGCCCGCAGCCACGCCATGCAGGCTCAGGACTACCGCACCCGGCTGGAGCAGGAGGCATGCATCTACATCGACGATCAGGAGAGCATCCACTCCCTGCCCATCAGCACCACCGGCGCCTCACCCGCCCCCGGCATCTCCGCCGATGATGTGACACAGGTGGCAAACCGGTGTCATCTCTCCGCAGAAACGGTATATCGCGTCATCTCCGCCATGAAAACAGAGCGCACCAACGTTCTGACCTCGGAAGCGCTCATCCGCAACGAGGGCTTTTCTCTGCGGGTGGCCAACCGGGTGCTCAGCGCCCTGACCGCCAATGGATATGCGGAAATTGTGGGGCAGCGGCGCATTGGCAACAAGGGCAGGCCCCAAAACCTGCACCGTATTTTTTTGGACTATTAGGCTCGTTTCAGGCCCCTTTCAGGGTCTTTGTGCAAAAACACAAACGCATTTTCTTAAAAAGATTCAGGGAACCTTCCGATTCGGTTATGTTCCCGGGATCTTTTTTTCTTTTCCCTTAAAAAACGCAAGCATTTCATCCATTCAGTTCGCTAAATCACGATTTCATTGTAGTATTTGCACAAATTTGGCCGCTTCTTTTCTGTACTTATACCGGGCAACTCTTTGTTGACACTCTGGCGCCTGCATAGTATCATACTAAATAAAGTACTGTACTTTTAGCGTACCTTAATTATCGTGATGGGAGGCTGCCTTTTATGGAGGAAATTCTTACTCGTATTGCCCAGTCAATTGAAACACATCGCGCTGCTGCTGTCGCTCTCAGCGATGATTTGTACGCCCATCCCGAGTCCCCTGGTCAGGAGTTCCGCACCAGCAAATTGATGGCTGATATGCTGCTTCAGGCCGGATATCAGGTGGATTACCCCTATTTAGGCATTCCCACTGCCTTCCGCGGGGTATTAGACAACGGCGACGGGCCCTCTGCCGCTATCCTGGTGGAGTATGACGCACTGCCTGGTCTGGGGCACGCCTGCGGCCACAATGTGCATGGCTCCATGTCTATGCTGGCTGCCCTGGCTCTGGCCGATCTGAAGGATCTCTTCCATGGCAAGCTGTATATTTTCGGTACTCCTGCCGAGGAAGAAAACGGTGCCAAGGTCCCCATGGCCGCTCAGGGCGCCTTTGATGAAATGTCCCTGGCCATCATGATTCACAGCTGGAGCGGCGGAAAGAGCCTGGCCAACATGGATCTGCTGGGTCTGAAATGCTACCTGGTGGAGTTCAAGGGCCAGGAGGCCCATGCGGTTGCCGCCCCCTGGAAGGGGCACAACGCCCTGGCCGCCGCCCGGAAATTCCTGGATCTGATCGACGCACGGCGGGAATGCTTTACGCCCGATATTCATGTAAACGGCGTCATTACCGACGGTGGAGTTTATCCCAACATTCTGCCCGCCCGGTCGGAGGTACGCATAGAATTCCGCACCGATTCCATGGGCAAGCTGGCCCAAATGGATGAGGTGGTGAAGAAATGCGCCAAAGGCGCCGCCATGGCGCTGGACTGCGAGGTCTCCTTCACCGAGGGCTTTGACGGCTTTGACGACATGGTCCGTGTCCCGGTCCTGGAGCAGGAGGTACTTTCCATTCTGGATCAGCTGGGACTTCCCCATGGTGAGGTCCAGGCGCCCAACGGCTCCTCCGACATGGGCAACGTCAGCTACCGCTGCCCCGCCATCCAGCCCATGCTCTCCATTTCCGACACCTTCTATGCTCTGCACACCCCCGAGTTCCGCGATGAGACCTGCAAGCCCGTTGCCCATGAGGCCATCGCCAAGGGAGCCAACCTGATTGCCCAAATGACCCTTCGCACACTGACGGACAGCGCCTTCCGCAAGGCGGTTGAAGAGTCCTACCAAAGCGCAAAATCCCGGAAACTTTAATTGTGTGATAAAGGAGGAACTTTCATGAGCAAAGCAAACACACTGGAGAAACGGAAAAAACTTGGCCTACCCCATATCTATGCCCTTTTGTTCCTGATCATCGTCGTCTGTACCCTTTTGACCTGGGTCCTGCCCGCAGGCTCCTTTGACCGGGTGGTCAATGAGGCCACCGGAAAGACCGTGGTCGTGGCCGGTACCTATCACGCCGTAGAGGCAAGCCCTGTGGGACTGTTTGATATGTTCCGCTCCATTTATGAAGGCTTCATGGATGCCGGCGGCGTCATCTTCTTCGTGTTCATCGCCTACGCCTCCATCAGCATCATCATTTCCAGCGGCGCGTTCAACGGCCTGGTAGCCGCCATGCTCAAGGTCTTTAAGGGAAAAGCCCGCGTGGCTATCATCCCCGTGTTCCTCACCATCATCGGCATTGCCTCCTCCACCATCGGCCTGTTTGAGGAGTGGTTCCCCTTCATTCCCGTGTTTACCGGCATCGCCATCGCCATGGGCTTTGACGCCATTGTGGGTCTGGCCATTGTCGCTCTGGGCGCCGGCATGGGCTACTCAGGCGCTATGGTCAACCCCTTTACCGTGGGCGTGGCCCAGGGCATCGCTGAGGTTCCCCCCATGTCCGGCACTGGCTACCGTCTGTTCTGCCACCTGTGCATGATCGCTGTGGCCTCCTTCTTCGTCATCCGCTACGCCCTGAAGGTCCAGGCCGACCCCACCAAGAGCCTGGTTTATAACGACGATGTGGCCGCCTCCATGTCTGAGGAGGACGTACAGAACGCCCGCTTCAGCATTCGCGAGGTGTTGGTTCTGCTCATCCTGCTGGCCGGCATCATTGTAATCGTTTATGGCTGTAAGACTTATGGCTGGTACTTCCCCGAGCTGGCCGCCTCCTTCACCATCATGGGTATCCTAAGCGCCATAGTCATGGGCTGGGGACTCAATGATATTGCCAAGAAGTACGAGCTGGGCTTTACCAACGTGGCCATGGCCTGTATGATGATCGGTCTGGCCCGCGGCATTCTGATGGTTCTCCAGGCCGGCAACATCATCGACACCATCGTGTACTACATGTCCCTACCCCTGTCTTACCTGCCCGCTTGGCTGTCCGCCGTTTGTATGCTGGTCCTCCAGACCTTCTTGAACTTCCTGATCCCCTCCGGCTCCGGCCAGGCTGCCACCTCCATGCCCATCATGGCTCCCCTGTCCGACCTGCTGGGTCTGCACCGCGACGTTGCCGTTCTGGCCTTCCAGTTCGGTGATGGCCTGTCCAACATCGTGTGGCCCACCGGCTTTGCCGCCATCATGTCCGGCCTTGCCGGCGTGAAGATCCAGAAGTGGTGGAGATTTGTGGTTCCCGTGTTCCTGTGCCTGTTTGTGACTCAGGCGATCCTGATGATCGTAGCCGTGCTGATCGGCTTCGGCGCGTACTAATCCCCATTCCCTCTTTCCGAAAAGGCAAGCTGGTTTCCCCCCTCGAAACACACTCCGCCTTTTGCGGTTGAATTTTCCTTTCCCAATGGATTCCATAACATCCCAGCAAGCCGCGGGGCTTCCCTCACAGCAGGGACAGCCCCGCGGCTGCTTTTTTCGGTTTTAGGGCTGCAAACGGGCGTATTTTCCGGCTACAGAAAACCTCCCGCTCCATTTTCGTACATATACAGCAGGAGACCCCACTAAATTTCTCCAAATGAGGATAGAGGATTTTAGTATTCTATGGTATGATAACCATGAACTGCACCGTTGTATATAGGCGTAAACACGCCCCGTGATCAGAAAGCTCAGGTGTCCTATCATGCAAGCAAATGCCCCCTCCACACGGGAAGATATCTTTCAAAACCTCCCCATTCCCACTGCCCTGCGAAAAATGGTCCTCCCAGCCATCTTCAGCCAGCTCATCGTCCTGGTTTATAATATGGCTGACACCTTTTTTGTGGGTCAGACCAACAACCCCTATATGGTGGCCAGCACCTCCCTCATTCTGCCTGTCTTCAACATTACCCTATGCCTGGCTGGACTGGCCGGAATCGGCGGAGGATCGCTGATTTCCCGCCTGCTGGGACAGGGCAAGACGGACCAAGCCCGGCAGGTGAGCGCCTTTTCCCTGTATCTGGGCCTGTCCATTTCCGCGCTGTTCGCCCTGGGCGTTGCCCTTTTTATGCAGCCTCTTTTGACCCTGCTGGGCGCCGGGGCAAACACCTACCAATATACCAGGCAATATGCCACATGTGTCATTGTGATCGGCGGCGTCCCCACCGTACTCTCCAATGTGCTGGCCAACCTGATCCGCAGCATTGGCCGCTCCAGAGAGGCCAGCACCGGGATTATTCTGGGAGGAGTTTTAAACATCGCCCTGGACCCGCTGTTTATGTTCGTGCTGATGCCGGATGGGTATGAGGTCCTGGGGGCGGGCCTGGCCACCTGCCTGTCCAACTGCATCGCACTGCTCTTTTTCATCTCGGTTTTGCTGCGGATGGGGCGCGGCTGCATCATTACCTTCTCTCCCAAGGTCGGTCTTCCTCCCCGGAGTTGTATCTTGGCCATTTTCGGGGTGGGCTTTCCTTCCGCCATCACCACATTCCTGTTTGACCTGGACTATGTGATTATTGACAAACTGATGGTATCCTACCACGACCTGGCACTGGCCGCAGTGGGCATCGTCCTGAAGGTGGAACGCTTCCCCCTGAATGTGGGTTTGGGCATCTGTCAGGGCATGGTTCCTCTGGTGGCCTATAATTACTCCGCAGGAAACGGGGAGCGCGCAAATCAGGCGATCCGCCTGTCCATCCGCCTGGGCCTGCTGATCGCGGGAATCAGCATCGTGCTGTATGAGCTTTTCGCCGTTCAATTCGCCCATGTGTTTATTTCTGACGCCCAGACCGTGGATCTGGCCGCTCAATTTCTGCGCATCCGCGTGCTGGCCACCCCGCTGATGTTTATCAGCTTTTTCACCGTCAATCTGTTTCAGGCCTTCGGGAAAGGACGGGTCGCCCTCTTTTTGGGGGTATCCCGGTGGCTGGGACTCAATATCCCTATGCTCTTTCTCCTGAACGCCCTGTTCGGTATGTTTGGCGTCGTTTGGGCCCAGGTCACGGCAGATATTCTGACAGTTTTGCTGTCCGCCTATGTGTATCGCAGGTACCGTCCTGCCATGAACCGCCTTTAAATCAGAATCCGGCCGCCCTGCAAGATGAGAGGCAGAATAGATTCCGGCACCGGTTTTCCTGATTTTTTGTGTTTTACTTTTAAAATTGTACCAAGGATAAACGATGAAGTGGTAAAAAATAAAAGTCCGATCCGCGTCTATATTTTTTACCGCTTTATTGTCACCTTTTCAGGAAATTTTTCCTCTAGTTATAATAGAGGTGCAATGTGAGAACCATCCATGGTACAATGGGAAATCAGATCAGCCAAGGAAGGAGGGAGCTTTTTGGATGAGCTGAAGTGGTTTACCGATCAGATCGAAGCCAACGAAAAAACCATGTACCATTTAGCCATGGGTATCCTTGGAAACTCCGAGGATGCCGCAGATGCAGCGCAGGAAGCGATTTTGACCGCCTATGAGAAGCTCCCTTCTCTTCGCCAGAAGGAATCCTTTCGGCCGTGGCTCATGCGGATTCTCACCAATGAATGTTACGGGATTCTCCGAAAACGAAAAAAAGTAGTTTCCCTGGAGGAAATTCACGATCTGCCCGCCCTGTCCGGCGGAGACGAAAACCTGCAGCTGTGGCAAGCGGTCTGCAAGCTGAACCAGCAGCTGCGCGCGGTGGTGGTGCTCTACTATTACCACGGTTTCAGCGGAAAGGAAATCGGAAGTATTCTGGGCATCACAGAGGCCAACGTAAAAACCCGCCTATCCAGGGCAAGAAAGCACCTCAGGATTCTATTGGAGGGATCAGAATGAATCTAGACGACAAGCTTCGGCAAAAAGCCCGACAGGAGGACATTCCGGTTCCCGAGGCGTTTCATCATCGGGTGGAGGAGACCCTTCACCACCTTCCTGCCAGACGAACTCGCCCCCACATTTGGCGCCGTTACCTGGGGAGCATTTCCGCAGCGGCTGTGGCCATTATCTTTCTTCTGCCCAACTCCAGCGCGGCAATGGCCGATACCATGGCCCATCTCCCTGTGGTAGGCCCCCTGTTTCAGGTAATCACCGTGCGCACCTATGAGCAGGAGAAAGGAAAAAATCACGTTTCCATTGACACTCCTCAGATTTCCCAGGAGGGATACAGCTCCGGCGCTCAGGAAATTAACCAGGAGATTGAGGCCTATGTGGAGCAGCTGATTGATGAATACGAGCAGACCGCCCACAGTGACGGCTACTATAATCTGGACGTCACCTGGGAGGTGGTAACCAACACGGAGCGTTGGTTCACCCTTCGGATCAATTCGGATATGATCCTGGCCTCCGGCAATCATCAGGAGCGCTACTACCACATCGACGTCCCCAGCGGCGAGCGCAAGCGGCTGTCCGACCTGTTCCCGGAGGGATACGACTATATCAGCGTTATCAGCGAAGAGCTGAAAGGCCAGATGCGCCAGCGCATGGAAGCGAATGAGTCGGAATATTACTGGCTGGAAGGTACCAGCCAGCTGGGCACCTATTATTTTGACTCCATCGACCCCAATCAGGACTTTTATTTTGACGACCAGGGTCAAATTGTGATCCCCTTCGACAAATATGAGGTGGCGCCGGGGAGCATGGGAAGCCCCAGCTTAACTTTGACCACCCCCGAACTATATGAAAATCTTCTCTATCAACCCTAAGCAACCAAGATAACCCCCATTGGAGGAACTCCCCATGAGAAAAAGAATCTGTTCCATTATCATCGCCACCGCACTGCTCTCCTGTCTGCTCTCCGCCTGCGGAAGCAAGCCCGCGGCCGAAGAGCCCCCTGTTACTCCTACAGAAGAGCAGACCAACCTCAGCAACCAAACCCCTGCCCCCCAGCCTCCGGTTCAAAAGCAGAAGGACGAGGCACAGCCCGCCGCTTCGGGCGAGACTGCCGATGCCAGCCAGGAGGAATACGATTTTTCCCAGCCCGTCCCGGAGAGCGAAGCTGTGGACAACTCCTACTTTGAGGATGCCGCCTTTATCGGCGATTCCCGGACCGATGGATTCCTCATCTACAGCGGCATTGGCTGCGGAGAAAACCTGACCTCCAACGGCCTGTCCATTTTCAAGCTGGCTGAGAAAAAAGCCATTACCATCGACGGAAACCAGTACACCCTTCTGGAAGCGCTGGCCCTGAAGCAGTATGGGAAAGTCTATCTCTCCCTGGGCATCAATGAGCTGGGCTACTATGACGACCAGGGCTTTTACGATTCCTACTGCCAGGCCATTGACCTGATTCGGGAATGCCAGCCCAACGCAGTCATTTACATTCAGGGCCTGATCCCCCTGAACGAGGATGTGATTGCCGAAACCGGCGGGGCCAGCTACTTAAAAAACGATCACCTGCTGGTCTACAATGATCTGATGAAAAAGGCCGCGGAGGAAAAGCAGGTGGCCTTTCTGGATCTGAACCCCGTCTTTGCCGACGAAAACGGGCAGCTTCCCAGAGACGCCAGTGCCGACGGGGTCCACCTGCGCAAGGCCTACTGCCAGCAGTGGCTGGAGTACCTGCAAACCCACACCGTCTCCTATGAAACCCTCTATCCCTCGGACAGCAGCTCCCAATCCCAGCCGGCTGCTTCCTCCGCCCAGTCCTGAGCCGAGCCTTTGCCTCTGGCTGCCAATCGACCCTGCCGCTCCCGCAGCACAGGCTTCCGCAGCGGGCACCGCTCTGGCGGTCCAAGCAGACCAAAGCCCCCCGAGTTTTCCACAACTCGGGGGGCTTTTTGCTCCTAACGTGGGAACATAAAGACGTTTACACCTCAAACATCAGATCGCCATAGGTGGGCACGGGCCAGATGTCTTTATCCACCAGCAGCTCCAGTTCGTCCACAGGGATGCGCAGGGCAGTCATGGCGGGGACCACCGCGTCGTGATAGGCGTGGGCCATGTCTTCCATCTCTTCTATGGCATCGACCCGCGCCATCAGGAGCTTGAGCTGCTCCAGGGCGGCGGAGGCCTCGGCCAGGCAGGAGCTGACCCGCTCCAGCAGCCCCTTCTGCACGCTCAGATCCGCTCCGGGGCAGGCAGCAGACACAGAAGAAATGGACTCACCCAGCCGGGTGGTATAGGTGATGGCCGCCGGGATGTAGTGCTTGGACGCCATGTGGATCATGGTCTTGCCCTCAATGCGCAGCACCTTGGCATAGGTCTCGTAGCGGATCTCCGCCCGGGCCTCCAGCTCCGATTTGGTGTAGATCCCAAAGGTTTCATAGAGCTCCACCGTCTGATCTGTGACCAGATAGGGCACCGCGTCCACCAGAGAACGGAGGTTGGGCAGACCCCGTCTGGCGGCCTCCGCCACCCACTCGTCGGAATAGCCGTTGCCGTTAAAAATGACTCTCCGGTGCTCCGTCATCCAGTCGTGAATCAGCTTGGTGCAGGCGGCATTGAAGTCCTCCGCATGTTCCAGAATATCCGCAGCCTCGCACAGGGCCTGGGCCACAATGGCGTTGAGCGTAATGTTGGCATCGGCAATGGTATCGGAGGAGCCTACCATGCGGAACTCAAATTTGTTTCCGGTGAAGGCAAAGGGAGAGGTGCGGTTACGGTCGGTGGCGTCCTTCATAATAACCGGGACGGAAGCCACGCCGGAATCCAGCTTGCCCGCAGCCAGGAGCTGGATGGAGTCCGCGTTGGAGACAATCTGCTCCACCACATGTTCCAGCTGATCGCCCAGGAAGATGGAGATGATGGCGGGGGGCGCCTCCTGAGCGCCTAAGCGGTGCTCGTTGCCCACACAGGATGCCGAGCAGCGCAGCAAGCCCGCATGCCGGTCCACCGCCCGGAGGATACAGGCCAGCACCAGCAGGAACTGCAGGTTCTCATTGGGGGTATCGCCCGGGTCCAGCAGGTTTTCCCCGGTGTCGGTGCCAATGGACCAGTTGTTGTGCTTGCCCGAGCCGTTGACCCCGGCGTAGGGCTTTTCGTGGAGCAGGCACACCAGGTTGTGGCGGGTAGCCACCCGCTTCATGGTCTCCATGGTCAGCTGGTTCTGGTCCACCGCCAGGTTGCAGGGCGTATAGATGGGGGCCAGCTCGTGCTGGGAGGGAGCCACCTCGTTATGCTGGGTGGTGGCGGGAATGCCCAGCTTCCACAGCTCCTCATTGAGGTCAGCCATGAAGGCGCCCACCCGCTCCCGGATGACCCCGAAGTACTGGTCATCCAGCTCCTGGCCCTTGGGAGCGGGCGCACCGAAGAGGGTGCGGCCGGTATAGATCAGGTCCCGCCGCTTTAAATACTTCTCCCGGTCCACCAAAAAGTATTCCTGCTCCGGTCCCACCTGGGGCGTTACCTTCTGGGCCTGTGTGTTTCCGAAGAGCCGGAGAATACGCAGAGCCTGGGTATTAATGGCCTCCATGGAGCGCAGCAGAGGGGTTTTTTTATCCAGCGCCTCGCCGTTGTAGGAGACAAAGATGGTGGGGATACACAGGATGGTGCCGCAGGACATCTCCTTGACAAAAGCGGGAGAGGTCATGTCCCAGGCGGTATAGCCCCGGGCATAGTGGGTGTCGCGCAGACCGCCGGAGGGGAAGGAGGAGGCATCCGGCTCGCCCATGATGAGCTGCTTGCCGGTCAGCTGCAGCAGTGTTTTGCTGTCCTGGGGAGCGGTGAGAAAACTGTCGTGCTTTTCGGCAGTCACTCCGGTGAGAGGCTGGAACCAGTGGGTGTAGTGAGTGGCGCCCTTTTCCACGGCCCAGTCCTTCATGGCGTTGGCCACGATGTCGGCGGTGGCCATGGAGATGTTGCCGCCGTGGTTCATCACATCCACCACTTCGTTATATACCTTTTTGGGCAGACGCTGACGCATAACTTCCAAGCTGAACACATTGGTACCGAACATTTCAGACAGGTTGACTCTCATAAGATCCCAGTCCTTTCC
The DNA here is from genome assembly GCA_944385695.1 of uncultured Oscillospiraceae bacterium. GTDB lineage: Bacteria > Bacillota > Clostridia > Oscillospirales > Oscillospiraceae > Lawsonibacter. The sequence goes on from CALWYG010000134.1 coordinate 11,328, forward strand.
GCGAAGTTTGGACGAAATACAAAAAGAGGCAAGGGTGCCCTTGGTGGACACCATTGCCTCACATTACGTCCAGGAGTTATCGCTTCCGCAAACAGCTGAAACAAAACTTCTGCCATTACAATAGCGCACGAAAGAAGAAAAAGCAAGTCTGAATTTTATCCAAAATCCCGCCCCTTCCCTTCGCCTGTTATGGGGCAATTTGCCCACTGTCCAGGCAGTGCGCCCCCATTACCGCTCCGTCCCGGCCGCTTTCCCCGCCATCAAGCGGGGCAATAGAATCCGCAGCACCGTGGAGGAGAGCATGGCCCCGATGGCCAGTGCGGCCGCTACACCGAAGGTGTGCAGCAAGGTGGAAAGAAACAGATCGGTCTGGCCGTCTACACAGTAGCGCATGGCGTTGTAGATGCCCGCTCCGGGTACCAGCGGCAGCAGCGCCACCTGAAGGTAGCCTGTCACCGGGCAGCGGCGCACCCGGGCCATCATCTCCGAATAGATGGCAATGATCACCGCCGCGAAAAAGGCTGGGATCACATCTCCGCCCACCAGGCGCTGGCCCAGCAGATAAGCCAGCCACCCCAGCGCCCCGCCAAAGCCGCAGATCAGCACGCCGAAGCCGTGGATATTAAACACCAAACCAAACCCCACACAGGCGATAAACGACCACAGGCAGGGTAACAACAGCGCTTTTAACAGTTCCATTTTTCTGCCCTCACGTTCCCATGGCCAGGGACAAAATCACACCCAGGGAGATGGCCGCCGCCGTCAAAATAGCCTCGGCGGTGCGATTGATCCCCGAAATAATGTCCCCGTTTACAATTTCCCGCATGGCATTGGTCAAGGCCATCCCCGGCACCAGCACCATCAGCGTGCCGATGGTAATATAATTCAAGTTGACCCCAAGCCTCAGGTCGGTAAGCAGCAGAGCCAGCAAAGATGCAATGGCCGCCGCGATCAGGGTCTGAAAAAAGCCCACCACCCGCAGGGGTTTGCTGAGATAGAGAATCCAGAGGCCCACCCCCAGGCCGCACAGGCCGGCGCTGAGCATATCCCGGAGATTCCCCCCAAAAAAGGCGGCAAAAAAGGCGGCCGCCACCACATAGCCCATGAGCAGTACCCAAGTGGGATGGGCGCGGTGCCCTTCTCCCAGGCGGCGGACCCGCTCCTTGGCCTGCTCCAGGGGCGGGACCTCCCGGCACAGCCGGCGGCACAGGTCGTTGCAGGCCTCCAGAAGTTCAATGTCCGTTCCGTGGGAGGGAATCCGCCGCATGCTGGTAATGGGATGTCCAGACGGGGTGTTCAGACTGACAATCAGGCAGTTTGGAATGGCAAACACCTGGGGCTGGAGTCCATAGGCGGTAAGCAGCCGGTTCACCGACTCCTCCACCCGGTAAATTTCCGCTCCGCTGTACATCAGCTGATAGCCCAGCTCCGTCCCCATATTCAAAAGGTCGTCATAGTTAGGCTCCATACTCGTTCCCTCCCATCCCTTGTAGGATACCATCTTTGGGGAAAATAGCAAGAATTATTTCCCCCAGGTAAGCAAGGGCCGCGGAGGCGCTTGCCTCCGCGGCCATGTTTCATCCCATACTCAGAGAGCGGTTACCCGGTAAGTTGTGGTGTGGTGGTAGTTCTCTCCCCCGCGCAGCACCACAGAGGGGAAGTTGGAGTGGTGAATGGCATCCGGCCAGATCTGGGTCTCCAGACAGTAGGCCGAACGAAAGCCGTAGCACGCCCCTCCTTTGCCCGCATCTCCCTCCAGGAAATTGGCGGTATAGAACTGGATGCCGGGCTGGGTGGTCCAGCACTCCAGGCACAGCCCGCCTCCCGTGGCCCGGGCCGCCAGCTTCATGGGGCCCTTGGGCTGGTGATGGAGGACAAAATTGTGGTCGTACCCATTGCCCATCTTCAGCTGGATGTGATCCATGGCCAGGCCCTTCCCAATCTCCACTGGCTCCCGGAGATCAAAGGGCGTCCCTTCCACCGGGAGAATGGTTCCGGTGGGCGTACTGTTCTCATCCATCTCCGTGATGGCGTCGGCCAAAATCTGGATCTTCTGATCCCCCAGGGAGCCGTGGGCGTGGCCCAGGAGGTTAAAGTAGCTGTGGTTGGTGAGGTTGCAGAGGGTGTCCTGGTCGCTCCGGGCCTGATAATCCAGGGTGAGGGTCCCGTCCTCGGTGAGGGAATAGGTCACCTGTACCTCCAGGGTGCCGGGGAAGCCCTCCTCCCCATCCGGACTATGAAGGGTAAGGACCAGAGATCCGTCCTCCTCCCGGGCCTCCCAAACGGCCCGGTCAAAGCCCCGCAGGCCCCCGTGGAGGCAATTGGGGCCGTTGTTGGCGGCCAGGGGATAGTGCTTGCCATTCAGGTCAAAGCAGGCCCCTCCAATCCGGTTGGCCACCCGGCCGATCAGAGCACCGAAGTACCGGTCCTGAGCCTCATACTCCCCCAGAGTCTCGCAGCCCAGCACAATGTCCCGGCTGCCCTCCGCAGCGGGCACGCAGAAGGAGCGCAGAATGCCACCATAGGTCAGCACCTGGATGGAATAGTCCCCAGCGCACAGGGTCCACAGATCCACTTCCTGTCCCTCTTTGGTTTTTCCAAAGCTCTGACAACTTACATTTGCCATATTCACACCTGCCTTAAAAACCGAAGGAAGGCCTCCTGCCCCTCCGGATTGCGCTTATAAACACCGGCATGCTCCAGCACCTGGGCAAAGACCAGTCCCGTCTCCTTCTGTACCACGTCCAGGGCGTTTTCCCGGGTAATGGAGTACTTGCCCCGGAAGCCCTCCGCCCAATCGGCGTGGCTCTCGGTCAGGGGGTCGGCGCGCAGATCCTCGCCGGAGACCAGCTTCTCCGCCACCGCGGCCAGCTCCGCCTTCAGCCGGGCGGGCAGCACCGCCAGGCCCATGACCTCGATGAGTCCGATGTTCTCCTTCTTGATGTGGTGAAGCTCGGCGTGGGGGTGATAGAGCCCCAAGGGATGCTCCGGAGTGGTCAGGTTGTTGCGCAGCACCAGGTCCAGCTCATAGTCCTCCCCCCGGCGGCGGGCAATGGGGGTGATGGTATTGTGGGGCTCGCCATCGGTCTGGGCCAGGATGGTGGCCGCCTCATCGGTGTATCCTCTCCAGCTGAGAAGGATCTTGTCGGCCAGCTCCACCAGCCGCTGGGGATCGGCGCAGGTGAGGCGGACCACAGACATGGGCCACTTCACAATACCGGACTTCACGTCCTCGTAGCCGGGGAAGGTAAACTCCGTCTCCACCGGGGCCTTGGCCATGGCGAAGGTATACCGGCCGCCCTGGAAGTGGTCGTGGGCCAGAATAGAGCCGCCCACGATGGGCAGGTCCGCATTGGAGCCCACAAAGTAGTGGGGGAACTGGCCCACAAAGTCCAGCAGCTTTCCAAAGCAGGCCCGGTCGATCCTCATGGGGGTATGCTCCCGGTTCAGACAGATGCAGTGCTCGTTATAGTACACATAGGGGGAATACTGCAAAAACCAGGGGGAGCCGTTGATGGTAATGGGGACAATCCGGTGGTTCTGCCGGGCAGGGTGGTTCACCCGGCCGGCATAGCCCTCGTTCTCGGCGCACAGCTGGCACCGGGGATAGGCGGAAGCGGGCAGGTTCCGGGCCGCGGCAATGGCCTTGGGGTCCTTCTCCGGCTTGGAGAGGTTGATGGTAATGTCCAGCTCCCCATATTCGGTGGGTGCCTTCCACTGCATATCCTTGGCAATCCGGTCCCGGCGGATGTAGTTGGTGTCCTGGCTAAACTGGTAGTACCAGTCAGTGGCCTTCTGGGGGTCCTCCTCCCGCAGGGCCTGGAATTTGTCGATCACCTGGCCCGGACGTGGGGTGAGGGCACCCATGATCTTGGTATCAAAGAGATCCCGGTAGACAATGGAGTTCTCCTTCAGAACTCCACGGGCATGGGCATCGTCCATCAAAACGTCCAGCACGGCGGGCAGATCGATCTCCCCGGCGGGCAGCTGCTGGGGCATGGCACAGCTGTCCAGCTCCAGCACCTCCAGCAGGGCGTTCACCGCCCACATCTGCTCCTCTGGACGAATGAGCTCCTTGTCCAGGGCATATGCGATGAGCTTGGCAATGGCCTCGTCACGCTCCATGCTCAGCCCTCCTCATACCCGTGGGGGTGGTCCTTGTGCCAGGCCCAGGCAGAGGCCACAATGGTGCTCAGGTCATTATACTGAGGCTTCCACCCCAGCACCTTCACCGCCTTCTCCGAGGAGGCAATGAGCTGGGCGGGGTCGCCCGCCCGGCGGGGGGCAATCTTGGCGGGAATGGGGTGGCCGGTGACCTGACGGGCCACGTCCACCACTTCCTTTACCGTAAAGCCCACGCCATTGCCCAGGTTAAAGACGTTGTTCTCTCCCCCGGCCATCAGGTAGTCCAGAGCCAGGATATGGGCCTGGGCCAGGTCGGTGACATGGATGTAGTCCCGGATGCAGGTGCCGTCCTTGGTGGGATAGTCGTCGCCGAACATGCTCACCGCTTCCCGCTGGCCCAGGGGTACCTGGAGGATAATGGGAATCAGGTGGGTCTCAGGGTTATGGGCTTCGCCGATCTTGCCGGAGACGTGGGCGCCGCAGGCGTTGAAATACCGCAGGGCCACATACCGAAGGCCATGTGCCTTGGAGACCCAGTTCATCATCTGCTCCATGGACAGCTTGGTGTTGCCGTAGCAGTTGGTGGGCACGGTAGGGTCGCTCTCCAGAATGGGCACCCGCTCCGGCTCGCCGTAGGTGGCGGCGGTGGAGGAAAAGACGATCTTGTCCACCCCGTGCTCCACCATGGACTGGAGCAGCACCATGGTGCCGTAGAGGTTGTTGTCATAGTACTTCAGGGGGTCGGACATGGACTCGCCCACCTGGGAGGAGGCAGCAAAGTGGATGACGCCCTCAATGTTCTCCGCCTGGAACAGGGTATCCAGGGCGCCCTTGTCCCGGATGTCCAGCTGATAAAACTTCGCCTTGGGGTGGACGGCAGCCTTAAATCCGGTCTGCAGGTTATCCGCCACCACTACCTCACGGCCCGCGTCAATGAGTTCATACACTGTATGAGAGCCGATGTAGCCGGCTCCGCCCAATACCAAAATCGCCATGTTTCAATGTGCTCCTTTCGTATGATATCCCGATGAAGTTAAGACCAGAGTACCGTGCCGCCCACCGGCCGGATGCTCAGAACATGACAGCTTCCGCTCCCCAGGGCTTTCTCCACCTGGGTCCGGAACTCCTCCAGCCCATCCAGAGGCACAAAGGCCTGAATGGTGCCTGCAAAGCCGCCTCCGTGAACCCGGCAGGCGCCCTTGCCCTTCAGCGCCTGCTGCGCCACCGTCAGGGCCACAGCCATGGCCTGTTCCGCCACCGCACCGGCGGGGGTGATGTTCTGCAGCAGCTCCCAGGAGGAGCGTCCGGACTCCTGCACCAGCGTGAGGAAGGCAGCCATATCGCCCTGTTCCAGAGCATCCGCCTCCTGCTGGGCGCGCTGATCATCGGCAAAGAAGTGCAGAGCCCGAAGCACTGCCCGGTCGCCCACCGCCTTGCGCAGCTGGGGCAGCGCCTCCAGCACCTGGGCTTCCTCCACCTCCCGCAGCACCTGCTTGCCAAAATAGGCGGCCACCGCCCCCATTTCCTGGGGAACTGCGGCATATTCGCTGGTGAGGTCTGCGTGGCTGGCGCCCGAGTCGATGATACACAGGGCATAGCCCAGTCCGGCCAGATCCACCGCCACGCTGCGCACCACCGGGGCGGCAGGATCGGCAAAATCAATGGCCACCGCGCCGCCCACAGAGGAGGCGGTCTGGTCCATCAGGCCGCTGGGCTTACCAAAGTAAACATTCTCCGCCTTCTGTCCCATCTGGGCGATGGTCACAGGGTCCAGATGTCTCTGGCAGAAGAGGTCATTTTCAATGACCCCCAGCAGTACCTCGCAGGCTGCGGAGGAGGACAGGCCGGAGCCGGGCAGAACCTGGGAGGTGGCATACACATCAAAGCCCGTCACTTGATATCCCATCTTGGCCGCCTGGGCCGCCATCCCCCGTACCAGGGAGGCGGTAGACTCCTTTTCCTCTTCCTTGGGCTCCAGAGTGTCCAGCTCCACCTCCACCATGGGCCAGCCTTCAGACTGGAAGCGGATGGTGTTGGTGCCGTTCAAGGCCGCACAGGCCAGAAAATCCAGATTCACCGCACCGGCCAGAACCCGGCCGTGCTGGTGGTCGGTATGGTTGCCGCAGATCTCCGTGCGCCCCGGCGCGGAACACAGGGACACCAATGTATCCTCCCCCGCACCAAAGGTGCTCTGAAAACGATCCAGAAGTGCGGCCACCCGCTGCCGTCCAGCCGCCAGATCATGGCACAGCGTTTCCTTCAGTCCGTTGTCCAGCTCACCGGCCTGCAGGGCTCTGCGCACATCCACCAGTTTTTGCATGTTAATCCCCTCTCTTCTCCCGCCGGGACAGCGCCTTCGCGTCCGGCAGGTCCGTTTTGTTCATCATATCATATTCCGTCTCTGATTCCAATCCCCGGCCGTCTGTATTCTGGGTTAAGCCCAGGAGGCAGGGTTCTTTTCGCCGGGAAAATCCCGCGAAACAAAGCCGCCGCAAAGCAGTGGGAGCTCCATATCTGCTTTGCGGCGGCTTCCTGCCGAGGTATTAAATCTCTTACTTCTTCTGGACGTACTTCAGGCAGTCCAGCATGACGGCCACCAGGATGATGACACCGGAGAACACGAACTGCAGGTTGGTGTCAATGCCCAGAATGGTCAGGGAGTAGGTCAGGGCGGTGAAGATAAACACGCCCACGACTACGCCGGAGATCTTGCCGATACCGCCGGTGAAGGAGATTCCGCCCACCACGCAGGCGGCGATGGCGTCCATTTCCCAGCCCTGGCCATAGGCAGCGGAGCCGGAACCGAACATACGGATACACTCCAGCCAGGAACCAAAGCCGTACAGGATACCGGCCATAACAAAGGCACCCACGGTGACCTTGAACACGGAGATACCGGAAACGGCGGCCGCCTCAGGGTTGCCGCCCACGGCGTAGAGGTTCTTACCGAAGGTAGTCTTATTCCAGATAAACCACACGATAACCACTGCGGCAATGGCCCAGAGAATAATGGTGGGGAAGCCGTTGATTCTGGGCATAATCATGCCGGAAATGGAGGAATCGATGGCACCGAAGGACACGCCCTTGGTGGAGTAAGTAACCAGGCCGAAGATGACCAGCATGTTGGCCATGGTGGAAATAAAGGGGTGCATCTTGAACTTGGCGGTAAAGAAGCCGGCAATGGTGGTGAACACCGTACACAGCACAATACAAACCACCAGAGCCAGGAGGATGCGGGCCACCACGGGCACACCGGAGAAGTCAAAGACATGACCGAACACAGAGCCCGTGTTGGGTCCCTGGTGCATGATAATGGTGGCTGCGGTCATGCCCATGCCCACCATACGGCCGATGGACAGGTCGGTACCAGCCAGCAGGATGAGGCCGGCCACGCCCAGAGCCAGGAACATTCTGGGAGATGCCTGCTGCAGGATGTTCAGAATGTTGTTCACCGTCAGCAGCTGCACATTGGGCCCCTTGATAATGGGGGTAATGATACACAGGGCGATGAAGATCACGATGATGGCCAGATACAGGCCGTTGCGCAGGAAGAAGTCCCGCTGATTAAAGGTGTACTTGTAGTTCTCCCACCGCTGGGCCATGGTCTCACCGAAGGTGAACCGGGACATACGCAGCATATCGATCAGGTGATACTTGTGATCGAACGCCGCATGGCGCCGGTCCTTCACCTGCTGCAGGTCCTTGGCCAGACCCATCTTCGCATCGAAAAGGCGGTTTTTGTGAACGTACTTCTCGTCCTTAATTTCCTGGGGATCGGTGAGCTTGGCCAGGGTAGCCTGGTGCTCCTTATTGAGCTGCTCCAGAGTGGCCTGATACTTCTTCTGGGCCTGAACCCGCTCCTCTTTGCAGCTTTCCACCACCGGCTGGTAATAGGTGCTGTACTGGGCCTTCAGGTAGCTCTCCGCGTCGGCGATGAGCTTGGCGATCTGGTCCTTGTTCTGGGCCTCCACCGCTTTGGCCTTTTCCAGCTCCTTGGTGTACTGGGCGGTCTTCTCTTCCTTTTCCTTCTGGGTATAGATGCGGTCCCGCTTCAGGTTATCCAGGTTGCTCTGAAGCTCGATCACCTTGTCGGTGCCCTCCACACGCAGGGCATTGACTTGCTCCTGGATCTTGCCGACGTACTCGTCAATGGGCTGACGGAGCTTTTCCTCCTGTTCAGCCGTCAGAATTTTTGTGTTTTCTGTTGCCATATGCAATATCTCCCATTATAGGTATTTTGCACTCAGTCGCAAAAGTTCTTCCTGATTGGTCTCCTTGGTGTTCACAATCCCGGACAGATGTCCGTTGGACATAACGCCAATGCGGTTGGTAATACCGAGGATTTCGGGCATCTCAGAGGAAACCACAATCACGGTCTTCCCCTGCTTTGCCATCTTGATGATCAGCTCATAGATCTCGTACTTGGCGCCCACATCGATGCCTCGGGTGGGTTCGTCCATCATAAAGACCTGGGGCTCCCGCTCCAGCCACTTGCCGAAGATCACCTTCTGCTGGTTGCCGCCGGAGAGGCTGGTAATCATATCGTCCGGGCCCATGCACTTGGTGTGCATGATCTTGATCTCCTTGTTGGTGGCCTTCACCATCTTGGGATTGGACAGGGCCAGGCCCGATTTGTACTGGTTTAGGTTGGCGATGGTGGTGTTAAAGGTCAAATCACACTTCAGGAACAGGCCGTTGGCCTTGCGTTCCTCGGTAATCATGGCAAAGCCATGTTCAATGGCTTCCTTGGCGCTGGAGAAATTCATCAGCCGGTTCTTGAAATAAACACGGCCGGCCGCTCTGGTACGAACGCCGAAAATCGTCTCCAGCAGCTCCGTACGCCCAGCGCCCACCAGGCCGTAAAGGCCGAAGATTTCGCCCTCTTTCACGTCAAAGGTGACGTCCTGAAGATAGGGGGCGTACTTAGTGGACAGGTGCTGTACAGACAAAATGGTTTCGCCCGGGGTGTTGTCCACCGGAGGGAACCGGCTCTCCAGGGAACGACCCACCATGGCGGTGATCAGCTCGTTCATGTTGGTGTCCTTGGCGCTCTTGGTCATAACCAGATTGCCGTCACGCAGAACGGAGATCTCATCACAGATCTCAAATATCTCGTCCATTTTATGGGAGATATAGATCAGAGAGATTCCCTGCGCCTTCAGCATCCGCATCATCTCAAAGAGCTTATCCACCTCCTGCACAGTCAGGGAAGAGGTGGGCTCGTCCAGGACGATTACTTGGGAATTGTAAGAAATTGCTTTGGCAATTTCACACATCTGTCTCTGAGAGACGGACATGTTTCGCATAGGCTGGGTCAGGTTGACGGTCATTCCGAGCTTGCGGAACAGCTCGGAGGCCTTTTTCTTCATACCGCTCTCATCAACCACCCCAGCTGAGTTGGTGGGATAGCGGCCCAGGAACAGGTTGTCAATGACATTCCGCTCCAGGCACTGGTTGAGCTCCTGGTGAACCATGGCGATTCCGTTTTCCAGGGCATCCTTGGGACCGGAAAAGCTGATTTCCTTCCCGTTTAAGAAAATTTTCCCCTCATCCTTCTGGTAGGTGCCGAACAGGCACTTCATCATGGTGGACTTACCGGCGCCGTTTTCGCCCATCAGTCCCATGACCGTTCCCCGCTTCACATCCAGGTTGATATGGTCAAGTACCCGGTTTCGGCCGAAAGACTTGCTCATACCGCGGATTGACAGGACAATATCGTCTTTCGCATCTGCCATTCTCGTTACTCCCGTTTATCCATATTAGCAGTTTCAGCGAAAAATCTGATTCTGCCGGATTCTTCTTCAAAATTGCTGTTAGGGAGAATTCCTTCCGCCGAACGGAGAAACAATTTTCCCGAACGGAGAATTCCTTCTCCCTAACAGCAAGGCTTATTGGTTCCTCAACAGGGGATCCTGCCGTGTGGAAACGGCGGAATTACTGGGCCAGAATGCCGGTGTAAGCGGCGGCGTTGTCGGTCTTCACCATGTTGATGGCGAAGGCATCATAGGCGCTGGGGTTGCCCAGACGGTTGGTGATGTTGGACTCGGTCTGGCCGTCGCCGGCGATGTACTCAACCTTCAGGTTCAGCAGATCGTCGTACTTCTCCAGCAGGGGCTGATAGGTGGAGCCCAGGAAGTTATCGGCGGAGTTGTAGATGTTCAGCCAAACGTTCTTGGAGGGGTGCGCGGTGGCGTCCAGCTGGTTGGAAACAGGAGCATAGGTCACAGTGGAATCCAGGAAGTCCTGATAGTTCTCAGCGGTGACAGCCACGTTCAGAGCATAGTAGGAACGGGTAGCCTCGTCATAGTAGAACACGTCCTCGCCCAGCACGTTGCCGGCGTCGTCGGCGGTACCGATACCAGTGTCGATGTCCACGTCGTCCAGAGCGTTGCGCAGCACACGCAGAGTCAGGTAAGCCTGAACGTCAGCGTGCTGGCTGATGGTGCCGCCGTAACCTTCGGCGATAGCGGCCACGGCGTCGGAGTTGGCGTCATAACCAAAGGTGGGAACCTCGTTGGCCTTGGACCAGGCGTTGAACATAGCCATGCCCATGCCGTCGTTGTTGGAGGCAACGATGTCGATCTGATCGCCGAAGGAGGCGGACCAGGTGTTGATGGCGTTGCCGGCGGTAGCGGCGTCCCAAGTGGCGCCGGCGGAGTTCTTCATCTCCTGAGAAGCCAGCTCACGGATGATGTAGGTGGTGCCGCCAACGGTGATCTCGCCGTCCTTCACGTAGGTGGAGGTGCCGTCTACGTTGGTGCCCACGGGGGTGCTGTCGATGGCGCCGTTGGCCTCAACAGCGGTGCCCAGAGCGGAACGAACGCCGCGGGTACGGGCGATGGAGTCGTTGTGGCCGATGTCGCCGATGGCCAGAACGTAGCCGATGATGCCGTCACCGTTGCGGTCCAGGCCCTCGATGTTGGCCTCGATGTAGTTCTTGATCATGGTGCCCTGGAGCTCAGCGCCCTGGTTGGCGTCGAAGC
>CALWYG010000135.1 GCA_944385695.1 uncultured Oscillospiraceae bacterium
CTCATGCGCGCCTGCCCCAAGGTATGCGTCACCTTTGTGGGGGGCGACCGCCCCGCCTATCTGGACAAGGGCGAGTACACCACCTATTTCCAGTCCGCCATTGTCACCGGTACTGTCCATGAGGTCACCGACGATGAGGAGAAGGTTCTGGCGCTGCGTGCTTTGTGCCAGAAGCTCACTCCCCAGGCTATGGACGGGGATAAATTTGAGCAGGCCGTTCACCGCAGTCTTCCGGCCACCGGAGTCTGGCGCATCGACATGGAGGACATCTCCGGCAAGGAAAAGGCCCCAAAGGTATAACTGCGGCCGATTTTCCGGCTGCTCAAAGAGCCCGTTCAAGTGCAAAGAACGGGCCCTTTTTCATTTCAATTTCTCAATTCTGACGGTTGGAGAGAAGGTGCGCTTTGAACATGAAGCTGTTTCAGAATCTAAAATCCAAGCGGATCTTTTACCGTATTCTGCTTTTGCAGCTTGTCATGGTCTGTGTCATGTTTCTCATGGCCTTTTGGTTTATGGGATTTTACATCGCCAAAAGCTACGAGCAGCGGACTCAGGAAACCGCTCAGCAGCTTCTGCGCACCGCGGGGGAATATGTGGACTTGGCGGTGGTGGATCTGGGCCGCGCCATGCAGCAGCAGCTCTGGAACACCGACATCACCGGCGCCATTCTCCTGCCTGATGAGGTGTCTTATGCCAGAAAAGTTGAGATTGTCAAAGCCCTTTCAACCCTGGAGCAGGACCAGCCCATTGTCAGCCACGCTTATCTCATCACCTACTCCAACCAGACGCTCTACACCTCATCCGGCAATATTCTCCCCTTGAAAGAGTCTCCCCAGCGCAGCTTCTTTTCTCAGTTCCATGCTGATGTTCAATCCCGTATCGTGGGAGATGAGAACTTCTCCACGCAAGTGCTGACGGTGGACGGAAACGTGGCTCTGCTTCAAAACTTCCCGACTCCAGAGAAAAACGGCGCTCTGCTGGCAGAACTTCGTTCCGATGTCCTGTTTGGGTTTCTGCAGCAATCGCTGGGAGATAACGATTCCTATATGGAGGTCTTGGACCCCTCCGGCGCTCTCATCTATTCCATCGGCAGCCATCCCGGCCCAGACCGCCAGCCAGAGCGCTTTGTCAGCTCCACCGGCTGGAGCTTTCATCTGTGGCCGGATGAGTCTCAGGCAATGTTGACCCCATTGGAGCTGATACAGCTCATCGGCCTATGGCTGTTGATCTTTGGTGCCGTAAGTGTTCTAACTGCAATATCAATTACCCGGAGCATCTACCGGCCCATTCAGGCCCTGCGCTCAGCAGTGGATGAGGATTCCACCGATCTGGATGGCAATGAGCTAGAGGTGGTACAGCAGGTGTACGAAAACGCCCTGCGCCAGAACACTTCCCTCTCCCACGAGGTGGCGGAGATGGCTCCCATTGTTCGGGACCGCCTGTATAAAAATCTCATTCTGGGAAAGGAACTGCCTGAATCTTATTTGCTGGACCGGCTGGCCTACCTCCACAGCCCATTCTCCCCTGACGGCACCTTCACCATATTGACCGGTACGTTGGATGCAAGCTTTGATGGAAATCGGGACGAGCTGATGGGAGGGCTCTATCACCGCATGTCTCATCCGCCGCACAGCCAGATCCAACCGGCATACAGCCGTGAATGCCTGCTGATGGACGATTATTCTTTGGTTGTGATTCTCTCGTTCCATACAGGCGGCCTGGGCGCCCAAATCAAATCCGCTCAGCTTGAACAGGAAAAGATCATTCGCGAATATGCCAAGCAAAACAATGCTGGAGAATCGCTGACCATTGGACACGGTAAGCCCTGCCGCGGGATCACCAACCTCCATTACTCCTATGAAGAATCCCTGGAAAATTTGAATTATCAACGCTATCACGGCACACAAGAGCAGGATCCGCCGGACGAAGACTTCTCCTGCCGCCAAAGCATTCAACTGGCTATGGGCGGAGATGTGGATGGAGCCAGGCGCTGCTTTGAAGTGCTTTTCCAGGAGCTAACCCATCTGTCCCAACCGCTGAAGACCTCCTGCGCAGCTGTGATCGACGATCTGGTCGAGGCCCTGCTCAGCCTCCACGTTCCCCAGGAAAAGCTGGAATTATTTGAATCCTACTACCGCAAAGCAGAGCTGTCCGACGAGACGGAACTGGTTGCTGTTGCTCGAGAAGTTGGCTTGCAGGGCCTGTCTCTATTGGGCCTTTACAGTCAAAAAAACCGAAACCGCTATGTTTCCCAGGCACAGAAATATATCCAGGAGCACTGTTCCGACAGCCACCTTTCCCTGGAAACAGTTTCCACAAGCATTGGGATTACTCCAACCTACCTCAGCCGTCTTTTTTATGAGCTGTGCGATATGAATTTTGTAAATTATGTAAACGAATGCAGAGTAGAGAAGGCCAAGCTGCTGCTCACCCAGAGCAAAATTCCCACGCAGGAGGTTGGGTTCCGCTGCGGCTTCAACTCACTTCAAAATTTTAACCGTGTGTTTAAGCGGCATGTGGGGACAACGCCCGGCGCCTATCGCAAACAATAAATGGGGGATCTCTATGAATCGACGTCTCTTATGGATCTGGATGGCCATATTCATACTGCTTTCTGGTTGCGGCCATTCCCAGTCAGAAGCACCGCTTGAACCAGCACAGAGCACCGCCCCCTCTTCCCTCGAGCAAACTCCTCCCTATCAGTTCGGGGTGGGATACTCCGGTACGGGTTATACCTCCGCCTTTGAAGAATGGCGGGATTTGGTTTGGGAAGATACCCAGGGAAATCTGGAGCTGGTGCTCTATGGCGAAAATGTTCTGGGCGAGGGCGAAAGCATGGTAAAGGCGGCGCAGCAGGGGACCTTGTCTATCGCAGCCTCCAGCACGTCCGTCTGCACCTCGATTGTTCCTGAGGCCGCCATTTTGGATATTCCCGCCTGTTTTCCGGAATATTGTCAGCCCTTTCAAATCTATGACGGAGTATTTTTTGAGGCTTTAAACCACTATTACAATGACAAGGGCCTGGAATTGCTCTATTTGCGCACTGGCGAGCCCTGGATCATCTCCAGCGTGACCCCTATTACCTCCCTAACGCAGCTCAATGGCCTGCGTCTTCGTACCAGCGGAAGCGACTATCACAATAAGCTCTATGACGCTTTGGGCGTACAACGGGTAGAAAATGTAGGGCTCAGCGCCCTGGCCTATATTCTGGACGAAAACGGCGTGGACGCGATTGAGACCACCTATACGATTCTGAATTCGCAGGAGTTGCTGGGCGTACAGCACTACGCCCTGCGTGGGCCGATCTTTGTTATGAGCAGCGCCATTGTTATGAATTACGATGCTTTCCATAGCCTCCCCAGCGACTACCAGGATAGCCTGAAAACCCGTCTGAGTGAAATTCTTGGGCAAAAGCAAGCGGAAATCAGCACCCAGGACACCTCCGGTCTGGAGATTGCTGATTTAAGCCCAGAGGACCTTGCCCTTCTTCGTCAGCTGTCCACTCCCATGGTAGAGGAAATCCTCTCCTCGCTGGACGACAGCCTGGTCCATGCCTTAAAGACGGAAATCTCCCAAAACCAGCAAAATTAGCCCCTCCCATCCTTGTCCTATCGTTTTAACATAATTTATACTGCAAAGCGGCTGCACCGAAATTCGGCAGCCGCTTTTTTATTTTCTGAAAAAACTTTGTCCTGTCTCTCTCTTTTTTAGAACAAATTTTATAATCAAGAACAAATATTAAAAACTCGATCAAGTTTCGCGCAGTGTCTAAAATTCTTGTCTGGTAAAGTACGAAACAGACTCCTATCATGGAACCAGAGTCTGTATCTGGCCAGGTACACAGTGGGCATTTGCCACAAGCAAGGTTCTGAATCGATTTTGCTTCTGCGACAGAGTAGAGAGGTGTTGTATCATGAAGACAAACCTATTCCAGCGTTTGGACCGCCGGTTCTGGGTCATACTTTTGGCTCTGGTCCTTTTTATCTCCGGCTTCAGCATAGCCAGTTACTCCGAAACTTCAGGCGGAACCGTACGTGTTGACCGGGTGGACTTTGTCACCGACGAAGGCTATAAAATGAGCGCCAAGCTCTATATTCCTAAAAACGCCACGGTGGACACGCCTGCACCCGGTATCCTCACCATCCCCGGCGGCAATGCCAATCTGGAAAACCTCAGTGACGTAGCCATTGAACTTTCCCGACGGGGCTATGTTGTCATGGCCATCGACCCCTATACCATAGGACGTTCTGAAATCGTCAATACCCCCGATGTTGGTTCCAGAGCAGCCATGGATTATCTCATGTCCCTGAAGTTCGTGGACTCCGACTGCATCGGCGCCATGGGGCACTCCGCCGGCACCGGCCGCGCCAAATGGGCCGTGACCACCGACCCCGACTGCACGGTAATTCGTGAAGGCGTGAAAGCGGTGTTCTATCTGGCTGCGGGCGACTTCAACCTGGAAGGCGTCAACATGGGCGTGTTTATCGGCAGCTGGGACAACACCTACGGCCAGGGCAAGATTTCCGCCCGCGACATCGCCACCGCCGAACCCTTTACCCAGCAGCTGGGTTCCAACCCAATCGAGCTTGGTACTTGGTATGATATGGGGGACGGTACCTCCCGCATCCTCTACACTGGAAATTCCGGCCACCCCACCGCGCTTATGCTGAAGGAGCCCATTCTGGACATGGTGGAATTCTTTGAGCAGGCTCTGGCTCCCGCCCCCATGCCCGCCGACGGCATCGGCTACGCCGCAAAGGAAATTGGCACTGCCATCGGCATCATCGCAATCTTAATGATGATGTTCCCTGTCATTTCCCTGCTGCTGGACACCAAATTCTTCGGCACCATCATTCGTCCCATGCCCGCTCCTGTTTCCGGTGTGAACGCCCCCTTCCTATTCTATCTCATTATGCCCGCCATCATCAATACCTTAATTTGTCAGTGGGCCGTCTATAATGGACAGATGATTCTGGGCAACTTTAGCTCCATACTCCGGATCAACAATACCAATGGTTTTGTGTTCTGGTTTGGGTGCAGCGCCCTGCTCACCGTCACCATTTTAGCCATCCGTTTCAAATGGGATGGGAAGATCGATAAGGAGCGCATCACGACTCATGCGAAAACCAGCTGGCCTAATTTCGTTAAGGCTCTGCTCCTTGGCATTATCGCGGTGGGCGTCGTTTACCTGATGACCTACGCTGCCGAGGTGTTCTGGGGGCTGTCTCCCCGCATTTGGAAAGTCCAGATCAATGTTCTCAGCAGCACCCGCTGGGGCCTGTTTCTCACTTATTTCCCCCTGTATCTGCTGTTCTTTGGCGTATTCAATTTCAGCCAGACGATCGGACTTAGAATCCGCGGCCAGTCTGAGGCTGGCTTTACCCGCCTGGTGTGGCTGACCAGCACCATTCCCGCCGGCCTCTTCCTCCTCTATGCCTATGGCAAGCTGTGGCTGACCGGTTACACGGCCATCACCAACGTACAGATGTCTCGGGCCAACTCTACCTTGCTTAACTGCATTCTGACCTATTTTATTACCTGTAAGGTCACTACCTTCTGCTATAAAAAGACAGGCAGCTATCACACCGGCGCTGTTATCAACGCCATTATCATGACCTGGACCGCTGTGGCCACCGACTTGGTCACTGCCATCTAAATCCCCTTCTCCATAAAAAAGACCGCCCGCAGGCGGTCTTTTTTTATTCCTCGGTGCCTTCTTCCGTGAGAAGGTGTGCTTTGCTCAGGGGTTCTGTTTTGCCCAGGTAGTCCTGGGTATTCTGGGGCAGCTTCCGCTTGCCCAGACCATAGCGCACCAGACGGCTGACGGCGCTGTAGAACATGGCAAACACCGGCACCCCCAGCACCATTCCTCCAAAGCCAAAGAGACCGCCAAACAGCAGGATGGAAAAGAGCACCCAGAAGGAGGCCAGGCCCGTGGAGTCCCCCAGAATCTTCGGCCCCAGGATGTTGCCGTCAAACTGCTGGAGCACCAGCACAAAGAGGGCAAAATACACGCTCTGAATGGGGTCGATGATAAAAATCAGCAAAATACAGGGGATGGCTCCGATAAACGGTCCAAAGAAAGGAATTACGTTGGTTACCCCTACGATGGTGGCCAGCAGGGCCGGATAGGGGAACTTGAAGATGTTGCAGCACACCAGACAGATGACGCCGATAATCAGCGAGTCCACGATCTTCCCGTTGATGAAGCCGCTCATAATCCGGTAGGCGTTGCGGGTCTCCTCCACGATCAGGTCGGCAATGTCGGTGCGGAACACACTGTAGACAATCTTTTTGGACTGGGCGGAAAAGGTATCCTTCATGGCCAGCAGATACACCGAGACAATGATGGCAATGAGCAGATCCTTTACCAGCAGCAGCGTGGCAAGCAGAATGGCGGACACCCCGGACACCACGCCCGTGATGTTGGGGAGCACCTCCTTATGCAGCCAGTCCAACGTGGCGCTGACCGACTGGAGGTTGGGCAGGATGTCCGAATTGAGCCACTGCTCCAGGGACAGGGCGGCCGACTCATAGCCGGAAAGAACCGCCCCCTGGATCTCCGGATTGTCCTCCAAAAAGGTCCTGAGCCACCCTTGCGCCTGTTCAATATAGCCGGGGATGGCGTTGACCAGATCCACAATGCTCTGCCATACCTGGGGGATTACCATGGCCAGCAGGATGTAAAGGACAAAGATGGCCAGCAGCAGGCTGAAGAAGATGGCCAGGAAGTTCAAAAACTTCACGCTCCGCTTGTCCTCCAGCCTCTTATCCGGGGTCATGGAGAGCAAGAAGGCCAAAATCCGCCGGTGGACGGGCAGCAGCAGAAACGCAATCACCGCTCCCATGAAAATCGGCCGCAGGATCTGGCCCAACAGCCCCAGGAACGCAAACACTTCCCTGGCATGGAACAGGAGGAAAAACAGCAGCAGCGCCCCGGCGATCACCGCAAAGGCGGTCAGCCCCGCCGCCACATATGGATTTTTTCGGTGGTTGTGCAATACTGTTCCTCCCCTCTCTTACACGCTCAGTTCTGTATCCCGGCCCTCCAAAGCCCGGGCGTACCGCTCCAGCACCGGCTGCACCTCAGCCTTTAAAAACTCCTCCACCTGCTCCGGGCAGCGGCCAATATAACGGCTGGGCTCCAGATGGGCGGAGAGCTCCTCCTTGGTCATGCCAAAGGCAGGATCGGCAGCCATCAGGTCGATGAGGTTGTTGGGCTGGCCCAGCTCTTTCACCTGGTAGCCCGCCTCCTGGGACAGCACCCGGATGCGCTCATGGAGCTCCTGCCGGTCGCCGCCCCGCTTCACCGCGTCCATCATAATGTTCTCGCTGGCCATAAAGGGAAGCTCTTCCAAAATGTGCTTTTCAATGACCTTCGGATGGACCACCAGCCCGGCGGCTACATTGGCCCAGATGTTCAAAATGGCATCCACCGCCAAAAACGCCTCGGGCACGCTCAGGCGCTTGTTGGCCGAGTCGTCCAAAGTGCGCTCAAACCACTGGGTGGAGGCGGTGATGGCAGGATTCATAGCGTCGGAGAGCACATACCGGGCCAGGGCGCAGATACGCTCACAGCGCATGGGATTGCGCTTATAGGGCATGGCGGAAGAGCCGATCTGGTTCTTTTCAAAGGGCTCCTCCACCTCCTTCAGGTGGCACAGAAGGCGCAGATCGGTGGCAAATTTGCTGGCACTCTGGGCAATGCCGCACAGGGTGGACAGGACATTGTAGTCCATCTTCCGGGAGTAGGTCTGACCGCTGACCGGGACACAGGCTGTAAAGCCCATCTCCTTTGCAATCTTTTCCTCCAGGGCCTTCACCTTCTCGTGGTCGCCTTCAAACAGCTCCAGGAAGGAGGCTTGGGTACCGGTGGTGCCCTTGGAGCCCAGCAGCTTCAGGGTGGACAGGCGGTACTCCACCTCCTGCAGGTCCATGAGAAGCTCGTTCATCCACAGCGTGGCCCGCTTGCCCACGGTGACCAGCTGGGCGGCCTGGAAGTGGGTGAAGCCCAGGGTGGGCAGGGCCTTATACTCGTGGGCAAAGTTGGCCAGGTGCCCCAAAACCCGGACGATCTTGTCCCGGCAGAGCTCCAGCGCCTCTTTCATCAGGATCACATCGGTGTTGTCTCCCACATAGCAGCTGGTGGCCCCCAAGTGAATGATGGGCATAGCCTTGGGACACAGCTCCCCGTAGGTGTGAACATGGGCCATCACGTCATGGCGCAGCTTCTTCTCCCACTGGGCGGCCTTCTCATAGTCGATGTCGGTGATGTGGGCCTCCAGCTCATCCACCTGCTCCTGGGTCACCGGGAGCCCCAGCTCCATCTCTCCCCGGGCCAGGGCGACCTACAGCCGCCGCCAGGTGGAGAACTTCTTGTC
>CALWYG010000136.1 GCA_944385695.1 uncultured Oscillospiraceae bacterium
TACTGCTCCAGAGCCAGAGCCTCCATCAGAGTATAGGATTGACCGTCAATGGTAATGGACTTTTTTGTCTCCAGCTTAAAGATGGAAAGACCGTTGGAGGTGAGATTTTTCCCTCGGCCGATTCCACTGTAGATGAGGAAGCCGTCTGTCCGGGAATCCCCCACGAAGGCGGCGTCGTCAAAGTAGCTCACGTCCACGGCCTCGCTTTCTGGAGCGGGCTGGGAGAAGTCGTAAGAAGAAACTGCCTTTTGGTTTTCCTCTGACAAGGATGTATCCGGAGCCGCTCCATCTTCTTGGGAGTCAGAGGTGGTGTGGGTGGGCTGAAGGGCGGCAGAGGCAGAGTCCTGGGGGGAGGAGGAGCCAGATGCATTTTGACTGGACGAGGAGGTAGTGGAGGAGGAAGTGGAGCTCTGGGAAGAGGAGGCAGGGGGGGAGGAGCAAGCGGTAAGTGCGCTGAGGACCAGGGAAGAGGAGAGGAGAACCGCCGCGGCACGGCGGGGGAAAAGGAAATTGAACATGAGAGAAACCTCCAAGGATGGGATCAGGATGTGGATGTCCCTTCCCGGCGCAGTCTGGGTAGCAGGGCGCAAAGAAGGGAAGTGATGAGCATAGCGCCCACAGACAGGGCGGCAGCGAAGCCCAGGGTGTGGAGCAGGGTGGATAAAAACAGGTTGGTGTAGCCGCCCACGCAATATACCATGGCGTGGTAGATGCCGGCGCCGGGCACAAGGGGGAGAAGGGCCACCTGCAAGTAGCCGGTGACGGGACAGTGGCGGACCCGAGCCATGATCTCGGAATAGGCACCCACCGCCATGGCGGATAGAAAAGCGCAGAGGATATCATTCTCCCACAGGGAGAGGGTGAGCAAATAGACCAGCCAACTCAGAGCGGCGCCCAGACCGCAGATCAGAATGCCCCGTCCCTGGATATTGAAGGCCAGGCCAAAGCCCACACAGGCGCAGAAGGCCCACAGGCAGGAGAGATAGCCGGGGCTGAGGGGATCGCTGGCCACCGCGGCAGAGCCGGAGCCTACCAGTAGGGGCAAGGCGGTGCCCAAGGCGATGGCAGTGGCCACCAGGATCACCTCAGCCGTGCGGGTCAGGCCGGAAATCAGGTCGCCGGCCATAATTTCCCGCATGGCGTTGGTGAGGGCCATGCCGGGGACAAGGACCATCAGGGTACCAATGGTAATAGCGTCCAAATTCCGCCCGCATCCCAGAAATACCAGAAGCTGAGCCAAACCGGAGGCGGCTGCGGAAGAGATGACGGTGCGGAAAAAGAGGTTAGAGCCAGTAAAAAAGTGGCCGAACAGGCCGCAGAGTGCCACGGCCAGGCCGCATAGAGCGGCACTGAGGCAGTCGGGCAGACTGCCGCCGAAGAAGAGGGCGAAGAAGGCAGAGGTGACCATATAGCTAATGGGTAGCACATAGGCGGGGAAATGGCGCAGGTCGTCTTGCAGGTGGTTAACCAGGGACAAGGCCTGGTCAATGGGGGGAACCTCCCGGCACAGGCGGCGGCACAGGGCGTTGCACCGTTCCAGCAGTTCAATGTCCGTCCCGTGAGCAGGGATGCGGCACATCCGGGTCAGCGGATGCCCTTCGGGGGTGTTCACGCTGACGATCAGGCAGTTGGGAATGGCAAAGACCTGGGGCTGCAGCCCATAAGCGGTGAGCAGCCGGTTTACCGATTCCTCTACCCGATAAATTTCGGCGCCGCTGGCCATCAGCTGCCGGCCCAGTTCTGCGCCTAGGTTAAGAAGTTTGTCGTGATCCATGATACCCTCCTGATTGTCTTTTACAGGATATCATGTTTCCCATAAATTGCAAGTGTGAAAAGCGATTGGATGCCAGTGCCCTCTTCTATGAGAGAAGACGGGGAGCAAGTAAAAATAGTTTTTCAGGAAAGGACATAATTCACCAAAATTTTTATAAAAAAATACGCCAGACAGAGGATGCTCTGTCTGGCGTAGGAGAAGGCGAAAAGGGTCAGCAGCGGCGCAGGATACCGACTCCGATGGGGGTGGGGCCGGTGTGTACACCGATGGTAACACCAATCTGATAGACCGGGGAACGGGGCACGGAATACCCCCGCTGGGCCAGTCCGTCGAACAGGGTGTCGGTAAAGGAGTCGTATTCCTGTCGGTCTAGACCAAATCCAGTGACCACTTGCCACTGGGACAAGTCCAGCTCCTGGTGTTGAACATAGCGGTAAAACAATTCCTGGACCCGCTGAAGGGACTTTTTTCGTCCCTGGGCGATGCCATCTGAAACCAGTCCGCAGTCCTGATATCCGATTAGGGGCTTTACCTTTAGCAAAGAGCCGGTGGCGGCGGCTGCCTTTCCAATTCGTCCGCCGTGGCTGAGATAATCTAAGTCGTTGGTGGTAAAGAAGATACGTCCAGTGGAGCGGATGGGCTCCAGGGCTTCCACCGCCTGCATGAGAGTAAACTCCCGATCCCGCAGCTGAACGGCCTGCTCCACCAGCAATCCCTGAAGCACGGTAGCCAGCTGGGAGTCCATTACATATAGCTGTGCCTTGGGAAAGTCCTCCAACAGAGCGTTCCGGGCATTTTGCGCACACTGGTAAGAACCACTGAACCGGGCGTTCAGGCAGATGCACAGAATGGGGATGTCCTGCTGAGCCAGGGGGCGAAATACATCCAAATAGTCCTCAATGGTGGGCATGGATGTTTTGGGAAACACGCCGGGATGGTCGGCCATGCGCTGGTAAAAGTCGTGGGTGGAAATGTCCCGTTCCTCTCGGTAGTACACCTCATCACCCAGCGCCACATAGTAGGATACCAGATCAACGCCCAGACGCTGGGTTCTCTCCAAACCCAAGTCGCAGGAGCTGTCACTGACGATATGGAACTTCATACCTCTCTCCTTCGCATTCGGGACGTCCCTCCTCTCCGCCGGAAGAGAGCGTCGTGACCGGGCAGCGCCCGGTAGGGGATACTGGTATGATACTGCGAAACGGACCAAAGCTCAACAAAAAAACAGAAAGTTTACAGATTGTTTTCAGCTTCTTTGACGGACCATCTGCGCCGAAAAACGTACAAGATCAGTAGTAGGAACGCATATCCACACAGGCGGCAATGTACTCCAACAGCTGGTTAATGCCAAATACCGGGACCTTGGCGATGTCCTGCACCTGACGGCTAAAGGGGCCGAAGTTGGTGCACTCAAAGACAATGGCGCCGGTGTTGGGGTGCTCCTTCATGTGGCGGCGGGTCATCTCCTCCATGCATTCCTGCAGCACCTCCCGATCCTCCTCCAGGTGGTTGTCAATGAAGAGGGAGGGGAAGGGGGAGCCCTCTGGCATGCCGCTGACCACCACGGGGATGTCCTTGGTGGAGAAGCCGGCCTGGTTAAAGTGGTCCTCGGTGAGGTTCCAGGGCCGCTCGGTGAAGATGGCGATTTCCAGGTCGGGGTTGATCATATTGCGGACCAAGGGGACCAGCATCAGAGCGGAGGTAAACACCGGAATATGGACACAAGCTGCCAACTCCTTTTGGAATTTAGCCAAAAAGCCGCAGCTGGTGGTGATGGCCCGGCAGCCCTCTGCCTCCAACTCCTGAGCGGCCTGGATAAAGGGCTGTAACAGAGTGGGGTCGTGGTCCTGCCCCATGATGCGGTGGCAGAATGCATCTTTTACCACCTTGTAGCGTACGGGAACGTTAGGGTAGCTTTTGGCATTGCCAATGTCGCCGGGGATACGGGGAAAAATGGTGTCCAGCATCAAAATTCCAATGTCCTGTCCGTAATTTGTGTAACCGCCTACTAAATGCATAACCACTTCGCTCCTTTTCACATATTTTTTTGGTGGCTGAACCGCTCCTCATGAGCGGAGAGGGAACAAAGGAAAGCGCCGATAGGAGGAGGGTCAGCGGCCGACCCGGCGGGGCTTGCACCGCTGACAGGGAGAGTATCCCGCCTGTATGGCCTGCTCCCGGGTATCAAAGAGCACCTGGT
>CALWYG010000137.1 GCA_944385695.1 uncultured Oscillospiraceae bacterium
CGGCGGGTCTTTGTCATATGGCCCGGATACCACTGGATATACATGGAAATTCTCCTTTCTATGTCCCATGGCTGCGTCAGGCTCGCTGTTCGCAACGGCTCGGACGCTATATGAAAAAAGGAGCGGCAAAACCGCTCCTTTTTCGCGCTTGAATTACAGGGCCTCTTTGATCTTGGCAGCCTTGCCCACGCGGCCACGCAGGTAGTACAGCTTGGCGCGGCGGACCTTACCATGACGCACCAGCTCGATCTTCTCCACAGCGGGAGAGTGAACGGGAAACACCTTCTCCACGCCGACGCCGTAGGAAACACGACGCACGGTGAAGGTCTCCTCAATGCCGCCGTGCTTCTTGGCGATCACAGTGCCCTCGAACACCTGGATACGCTCACGGTTGCCTTCCTTGACCTTCAGGTGAACACGCACAGTGTCACCCACATTGGCCAAGGGGGGCTCGGCCTTGGTGTACTTCTCGGTAAAAGCCTTCATCAGATCCATATTATTTTCCTCCTGTTGTATAGGCGTTCATTCCGGCCTTGTGCCACTTCCCGCTGGAAGGTGCGCCGCAGAGGACCGCCCGTTATTCAGACTAGGGGATTATATCATAGAAAGTTGGTGAATGCAAGGATTATTTCTAAAAATTTCTGTCTGTTTCTCCCCCCTGGATGTATGCAACCGGTTTTCCCTTGACAGGACTTACACTCCGAAATAGACCTCCCGGTGGCATTGGGATTGCCGGACCTCCACCCCGGGGAAATGTTCCGCCAGGAAGTTCACCATGCTGGGGCAAACCACGTTTTCTGTAGCAAAGTGGCCCGCGTCCATCAGATTGATTCCCAGAGCCTTGGCCTGGAGGAAGGTATCATACTTTACGTCGGCAGTGACGAAGGTATCGCAGCCCTCTCTGAGGGCATCCTCCAGCATGGAGCCGCAGGAACCGCCTCCCACCGCCACTTTGGTTACGGGGTTCCCGCCGTCTGTACAGCGAACGGACGCCGCTCCAAGCTGCCCCTTCACATAGGCGGCATATTCCGCCGCGGACAGACCAGGCTTATGGGACAGGCCCACCCGGCCAATTCCATGAGGAGCTCCATCCGGGAGGGTTCCGTCCTGGTGCAGCTGCCCTACCTGGGTAAGTGACAGTGCCTGTGCCAGACAATCATTGACACCCCCCTGGGCCGCGTCCAAGTTGGTATGGGCACAGATGGCGGCTACACCTCCTTCGATCAGCTCCAGCAGGATCCTTCCTGTGGGCTCCCCATCGGTAATGGACCGGACGGGATGGAAAATCACCGGATGATGGGATACTATCAGCTGGGCGCCCCAATCGGCAGCCTCCCGTACCACATCCAAAGTAATATCCAGGGTTACCAGGATCTTGGTAATCTCCCGGTCTCCCCGGCCTACTAAAAATCCCGCATTGTCAAAGTCCATCTGGATGCCAAACGGTGCCCAGCGGTCCATCGCCTCATAGACCTCTCTCACTGCTGCCATTGGTCCCACTCCTTTCTCATATCCAAAAGCTCCGCCCGTACCCGAAGCAGCTGTTCCTGCTTAGGACGTACTCCCTCTCCCTGGGCCTGTTCCATACCCCGCAGCGCCCGGTCGATGCGGCCCATCCACTGGTCCAGCCACGCGCCCCGAAGAGGGTGATTGCGGTTTTTTCCCGCCCACAGCTCTCCAGGGCTCTGGGGCTCCATTTCGCCCGCATGCACCAGCATGGCGGTATAAAGGGTATCACCTTCCTGGCAAAGCTCCTCCCTTATGATTTGATATCCGTTCTCCTCCAGCCATTGGCGCAGATCCGGCATAGACGACATAGGCTGCAGAATAAGGGGGATATCCAGCTCCCGGGTCCAGGGGGCCGCGGCCAGAATGGAGGCAATGGTCTCGCCTCCCATGCCCGCAATGGCCACGCCGTCCACTTCTTCGGCTCGAATGCCCTTCAGTCCGTCGCACAGCCGGAAGGCCACCTTCCCTTCCAATCCTGCCCGGCGCACAGTGGCCTTTGCAGAGGCCAGAGGCCCTTGGCGCAGATCGGCGGCCACAGCAAAAGGAATCTTCCCCTCCTGCAGCAGCGCGGCAGGCAGATAGGCGTGGTCGGTGCCCACATCGGCCAGCCGAACCCCCGGGGGTACCAGGTCTGCAACCATCCGCAGGCGGGGAGATAAATCATGTAATCCGCTCATGTTGTGTTACCTCCAGGGCTGAATGGAGTGTCCGGGCAAAGGCCCGCACCCCTTGTCGTTTTTCCTCATCCATGAAGGGCACGTTCCGCCCCAGATCACGGCAGCAGAACATCCCCAAATAGTTCATTTTACTGTGGCGGCACATCCGCTTAAGTCCCTCTTCCCACAGATCGGCGCCTTTTTCCGGCGGATAGCCGCAGGTGGTCAGAGAGGCTGCGTATCTTCCGGCCAGAAGAGCGGGGCCCTTTTGAGAACCGTAGTTCTTGTTTCCAGCATATACAGTCCGGTCCAGCAAGGCCTTCATGGGGGCAGTGCAGTACCAGGCATAAATGGGCGTGGCCAGGAGAATCAGGTCTGCGCCGGACATTTCCTGAAAAATGGCAGAAAAATCATCCTGCTGCACACAGCCCAGGCCATCCATGCACTCCTGACAGGCCATACAGCCCAGGCAGGGCTGTATCCGACAGCTATAAAGGGAGATCACCCGGCTCTCCTCCCCCAGCGCTTCCCACTGGTGAAGAAATTCCTGTGTCAGTGCCGCGGTATTTCCCTGCGACCTGGGGCTGCCCATCAGTACACACAGCTTCATACCACTCCTCCTTGTACCATTTTCTCCGCTGAAACAGGAAAGGGAGCGGACCGTCCGCTCCCCTTCTTCGTTTATGTGTGTTTTTACTGGGCGGCGATCATGGCGTTGACCTTGGCCAGCAGCTCATCGGGATCCACCCCATGGACCATACAGGCCTGCTCCACGGTCTCACCCCGAGAAGCGGGGCAGCCCAGGCAGTGCATGCCGATGTCCATAAACAGGGGGGCAGTCTGAGGGGCGATGGTCAGGATATCGCCGATGATAGTATCCTTGGTGATAGTCATTGGAAGTCCTCCATTTATTTTGGGATGGGGATAGTATACCCTATCTCCCTTACTTTTTCAATGGAAAATTGGAAAAAGTTCTGTCTCTCTCCTGAAAAAGGATATGGAAAAAGGGCGCCCGGCTGGGCGCCCTTTTAAGCGGCTGTTAATTAGCCCTGCTGCTCACGCATCTTGGCGAAGCAGTCGCTGCAGTAGACGGGACGGTCAGACTTGGGCTCGAAGGGAACCTTAGCCTCACCACCACAGGCGGCGCACACTGCGGTGAAGTACTCACGGGGGCCGCGGGCGGCGTTCTTGCGGGCGTCACGGCAGGGCTTGCAGCGCTGGGGCTCGTTCTGGAAGCCACGCTCAGCGTAGAACTCCTGCTCACCAGCGGTAAAGACGAACTCATTGCCGCACTCTTTGCATACCAGGATCTTGTCTTCGTACATTGGAATTCCCTCTCTTTGACTCGTTGCCCGGTCAATACGCCGGGCGATTGTAATATTGCGATCAGCTCTCGCTGGATACGCCGGAAGAAAAGCTTCGGGCCATTTTGCGGCGGATACGCTGAATGGCATTGTCCACCGATTTCTCGGAGCGGCCCACCCGCTGCGCGATCTCTCCGCAGGAGAGTCCGCTGCGATACGGGGTCAAAATCTGTGCTCCAAGCTCTGACAGTTGGCCCTTCAGAGCGTCCAGACGCTCTTTCAGTTCCTCTCTGCCGATCACCACATCCTCTGGGCTCTCGGCGCTGGAAAACAGATGCGCACTGGTTCCGTCAA
>CALWYG010000138.1 GCA_944385695.1 uncultured Oscillospiraceae bacterium
AGAAGGAGGCCGTCTGCCGGGTGGAGCCCAAGCAGCTGGACTCCCTGCTGCACCCCCAGTTTGACGCGGAGGCCCTGAAGAAGGCCGCCGTCATCGGCAAGGGCCTTGCCGCCTCCCCCGGCGCCGCCTCCGGCAAGATCGTCTTCACCGCTGAGGACGCCAAGGAGTGGGCCGCCCGCGGC
Organism: uncultured Oscillospiraceae bacterium; assembly: GCA_944385695.1. Lineage (GTDB taxonomy): Bacteria > Bacillota > Clostridia > Oscillospirales > Oscillospiraceae > Lawsonibacter. The sequence goes on from CALWYG010000138.1 coordinate 183, forward strand.
GAGAAGGTTGTTCTGGTTCGTCTGGAGACCTCTCCCGAGGACATCGAAGGCATGAAGGCCGCTCAGGGCATCCTGACCGTCCGCGGCGGCATGACCTCTCACGCTGCCGTTGTGGCCCGCGGCATGGGTACCTGCTGCGTGTCCGGCTGCTCCGAGCTCAAGATGGACGAGGAGAACAAGAAGTTCGAGCTGGCCGGCAAGACCTTCCACGAGGGTGACTGGCTGAGCCTGGACGGCTCCACCGGCAAGATCTATGACGGCGCCATCCCCACTGTGGACGCCTCCATCGGCGGCGAGTTCGGCCGCGTGATGGCCTGGTGCGACAAGTACCGCCGTCTCCAGGTGCGCACCAACGCCGACACCCCCCACGACGCCGCTCAGGCCAAGAAGTTCGGCGCCGAGGGCATCGGCCTGTGCCGTACCGAGCACATGTTCTTTGACGAGGACCGTATCCCCGCCATTCGCCGCATGATCTGCTCTGACACCGTGGAGCAGCGCGAGGCCGCCCTGGCCAAGCTGGAGCCCATGCAGCAGAGCGACTTCGAGGGCATCTACGAGGCCATGGAAGGCTGCCCTGTCACCATTCGCTTCCTGGATCCCCCCCTGCACGAGTTCGTTCCCACCGAGGAGGCCGACATCGAGAAGCTGGCCGCCGACATGGGCAAGTCCGTTGCTGACATCAAGGCCATCATCGCCGGCCTGCACGAGTTCAACCCCATGATGGGTCACCGCGGCTGCCGTCTGGCTGTCACCTATCCTGAGATTGCCGCCATGCAGACCCGCGCTGTCATCAAGGCTGCTCTGAACGTTCAGGCCAAGCACCCCGACTGGAAGATGGTCCCCGAGATCATGATCCCCCTGGTGGGCGAGGTCAAGGAGCTGGCTTACGTGAAGAGCGTGGTGGTCAAGACCGCCGATGAGATCATCGCTTCCGTCCACTCCGACATGAAGTACAAGGTCGGTACTATGATCGAGATCCCCCGTGCCGCCCTCACCGCCGATGAGATCGCCAAGCAGGCCGACTTCTTCTCCTTCGGCACCAACGACCTGACTCAGATGACCTTCGGCTTCTCCCGTGACGACGCCGGCAAGTTCCTGGATGCCTACTATGACCGCAAGATCTACGAGAACGATCCCTTCGCCAAGCTAGACCAGACTGGCGTGGGCCGTCTGGTGGAGATGGCTGCCAAGCTGGGCCGGAGCACCAACCCCGACCTGCACCTGGGTATCTGCGGCGAGCACGGCGGCGACCCCTCCTCCGTGGAGTTCTGCCACAAGGTGGGCCTGGACTATGTGTCCTGCTCCCCCTTCCGTGTGCCCATCGCTCGTCTGGCTGCTGCTCAGGCTGCCATCAAGGACGCTCAGTAAGTTATGTTTTTCTCCAAAGGCGCGGCAAAAGCCGCGCCTTTGGGCGTTTTATATGCCAAATGACGGAATTTGACAAAGGAGGCATTTTTTGGACATTTACAAGATTATTTCAGCCCAGCGCACCTATTTTCTAACGGGTGCCACTCTGCCCCTGTCCGCCCGCCGGGAGGCGCTGCGCACGCTGGACCAGGCCATCCGGCTCCATGAGCGGGACATTGCCGCCGCTTTGGCCGCCGACCTAAATAAGTCTCCCGCAGAAAGCTACATGTGCGAAATTGGCATGACCCTCTCGGAGCTTCGCTATGTGCAGAGGCACCTGAACCGCTGGGCACAGGACCGGAGCGTCCCCACTCCCCTCTCCCAGTTTCACGCCAGGAGCTTCACGGTCTGCGACCCTTACGGCGTAGTCCTCATCATGTCTCCCTGGAATTACCCCTTCCTGCTCACACTGGAGCCGCTGATCGGCGCCATCGCTGCGGGAAACTGCTGTATTGTCAAGCCGTCGGCCTACTCCCCCGCCACCTCCGCCCTGATCCGCACCCTGCTCACAGAATGCTTTTCCCCGGAATATGTGTCCGTGGTGGAAGGGGGCCGGGCGGAAAATCAGGCCCTGCTGGAGCAGAAGTTTGACTATATCTTCTTCACCGGCAGCGTGGCTGTGGGCAAAGAAGTCATGGCCAAGGCCTCCGTCCACCTCACCCCAGTTACACTGGAGCTGGGCGGAAAGAGCCCCTGCGTGGTGGAGCAAAGCGCCAAGCTGGACCTGGCTGCCAGGCGCCTGGTCTTCGGCAAGCTTTTAAATTGCGGTCAAACCTGCGTAGCCCCGGACTATGTACTCATTGATAAGAAAATTAAAGACGACTTTATTTCCGCTCTGAAAAAGTGGATGTCCACCATGTATGGCTCCAACCCCCTGGACAACCAGGGTTATGTGCGCATGATCAACCGCAAGCATTTTGACCGGGTCATGGGCCTTATCGAGCCTGAAAAGGTGGTCTACGGCGGGCAAGGGAACCCCGAAACCTTGAAAATCCAGCCCACCATTCTAGACAACGTATCCCCCGAGGACCCCGTCATGCAGGAGGAAATCTTCGGCCCTCTCCTGCCAATTCTCACCTATAACAGCCTGGACGAGGCCGTGAACTTTATCAACAGCCGTCCCCATCCTCTGGCCCTGTACCTCTTTTCCGAGGACAAGGCTGTTCAGGAGCGGTTTTTGCGCCGTGTCCCCTTTGGCGGGGGCTGCATCAACGATACCATTATCCACCTGGCCTCCAGCCGTCTTTCCTTTGGCGGTGTGGGAGAGAGCGGCATGGGCAGCTATCACGGGAAGAAGAGCTTTGAAACCTTCTCCCGCCGGAAGAGCATCGTCAAAAAATCCACCTGGCTGGACTTGCCCATTCGCTACGCTCCCTACTCTCCAAAGCAAGAAAAGCTGCTGCGCTTTTTTCTCAAATAAACATGCCCGGACGGCTGATGCCGTCCGGGCAAAAAAAGGTCCATGGGCGACCCCCATGGACCTTGCGCTTTTTATTCGGTGGTATAGTTATCAAAATAACCCTGGATATAGACAATGGGGGTTCCCTTATCTCCGGAGCCGGAGGTCAGGTCACACAGGGAGCCGATCAGATCGGTCAGGCGGCGGGGGGTAGTGCCCTCAGACACCATCTGGCCAACCAGGTTTCCATCCTTCTGATGGATGCGCTCCTTGATGGCCTCCTTCAGCGCCTCGCCGGACAGCTCGGCAAAGTCGTTATCCGCCAGGTACTTCAGCTTCAGCTCGTTAGGAGTACCTTCCAGCCCGGCCGTATAGGCGGGAGAAACCACAGGGTCAGCCAACTCCCAAATCTTACCCACAGGGTCTTTGAAGGCGCCGTCGCCATAAACCATAACCTCTACATGCTTGCCAGTCTTCTCCAGCAGGCGCTTCTGAATGTCCTCCACCAGATCCTGACAGTCCCGGGGGAAGAGCTTCACCTGGTCCTCGGTAGACTTATTGGAGCCCAGCAGGCCGTATTTCTCATTGTAGCCGCTGCCGTTGACGGGGGCATTGAGAATCTCGTCCAGACCAAACACCTTCTCCCCGCCGGCGGCCTTCAGAAGGCGCTTGGTGCGGGCACGAGTGTGAATGTCGCAGCACAGCACATTCTTGGTGTAGTCCAGAACAGCCCGGGGATCATTGGCAAAAATCACTTCCACCTGGGCGCCGCAGTCCTCGATGAGGCCCTGATAATACTCCACATAGTCCACGCCAGTGAAGGGGTGCTTCTCATAGCCGAAGAGCTCCCGGTACTTTTCCAGGGTGAGCACGTCCTTATAGGGGTCCACACCCTTCTCGTCCAGAGCGTCCAGGCTGACCAGATGGTTGCCCACCTCATCCGAAGGATAGCTGAGCATCAGGACGATCTTCTTGGCACCCTTGGCAATACCCCGCAGGCAGATGGCAAAGCGGTTACGGCTGAGAATGGGGAAAATAACGCCGACTGTCTCTCCGCCCAGCTTGGCACGCACATCGGCGGCAATGTCTTCCACCGAAGCGTAGTTTCCCTGGGCACGGGCTACAATGGCCTCTGTCATGGCCACCACATCCCGGTCCCGCACCGAAAAGCCGTCATCAGCGGCCGCCTCCAGCACGGAATTGGTGACGATTTCCACCAGATCGTCTCCGCTGCGAATAATGGGAGCCCGAAGACCTCGGGACACAGTACCGACCATACGGCTCATATTGGAACACTCCTTAACCTTTCAAAACTTATCCGTTTATCCAAATCGGAAACATTTTTCTTTCCAACTTGGTAGTATATCAAGATTTGGATGAAATGTAAATATGTTGGACAGATTTTGCATAAAAAACCTTTTTGAACATTAAAATGATATAAAGATCTGCTTTATTGTTTGACAATGGGCAGCTTTGTTTTTTATAATCATACAGTATCCTGCAACCTTATGGAACGAAAGGAGCCTCTCTTGCATCTCAACAAACAGCTTAAATTGAAAAATCAGGAATCTATGGCCGCCGTTCTTCCCATCACGGCCATTGTGTTTCTGCTGTCCATCACCATTGCACCGCTGGATTCCGGCACACTGGTGCTCTTCCTCTTTGGTGCTGTGCTGCTGGTGGTGGGCATGGGTCTTTTTACCTTGGGGGTGGACATGTCCATGCTCCCTATGGGGGAAGCTGTGGGCAGTGTGGTCAGCCAGCATAAAGGCGTGCTGCTTCCGCTGTTTCTCTACTTTGTGCTGGGCGTCCTCACCACCATAGCCGAGCCGGATCTTCAGGTTCTGGCCCAGCAGGTGCCCTCCATTGCCAACCTGGTTCTCATCCTCACCGTAGCGGTAGGCGTAGGTTTTTTCCTGGTGGCCGCCACTCAGCGCATTAAAAAGGCTATCTCCCTGCGCAAACTGCTGGTGATATTCTATCTCATCGTCTTCGCCCTGGCCTTCTTTGCGCCCAACGATTTCATCCCGGTATCCTTTGATTCCGGCGGCGTCACCACCGGCCCCATTACAGTCCCCTTCATCATGTCGCTGGGTCTTGGCATCGCCTCCAGCCGCAGCGATAAAAACTCCGCCAGTGACAGCTTTGGCCTCATCTCCCTTTGCTCCATCGGCCCCATCCTCTCGGTACTGCTGCTGGGCATCATTTACCGGCCAGAGGGAACCACCCCCTCTGCCTCCATTCTCCCCGAGGTATCCACCACCCTGGAAGCTGCCCAATATTTTATGGAATCTTTTCCTCAATATTTTGAAGAGGTAGCCCTGGCGCTGCTGCCAATTGCCGGACTTTTCCTCATGTTTCAGCTCTTTACGCGGCGTTTCAACACCCACCAGCTGCTTCGGATCGGGGCGGGACTCCTCTATACATACCTGGGGCTCGTACTTTTTCTCTGTGGAGTTAATGTAGGCTTTATGCCAGCCGGCCAGCTTATCGGCGCCACCGTGGCCTCCAGCGCTCAAAAATGGCTGCTGGTTCCCATCGGCATGCTCATCGGGTACTACATTGTCAAAGCGGAGCCCGCTGTGGCGGTACTCACCAAGCAGGTGGAAGAGGTTTCCAACGGCTCCATCTCCCACAAAGCCATGTGGCTGGCTCTCTCCCTGGGGGTGTGCGTCTCCGTTGGCCTGTCCATGGTCCGGGTGCTTACGGGGCTTAACATCTTTTGGCTGCTCATTCCGGGCTATACGGTGGCGCTGGGCCTGTCCTTCTTTGTACCCAGCATCTTTACCGGCATTGCCTTCGATTCCGGCGGCGTGGCCAGCGGGCCCATGACTGCCACCTTCCTTCTCCCCTTTGCCCAGGGCGCCTGTCAGGCTCTGGGAGGCAACATCATGACGGACGCTTTCGGCACGGTGGCTATGGTTGCCATGACCCCTTTGGTCACCATTCAGATTATGGGACTGTCCACGGTGGTCAGCCGCCAGTTGGCCCGCCGCCGTCTGCGCTATCATATGGGCCGGGTGGAGGATGAAATCCTCTATTTTGACTGAAGGAGAGAAACAAATGGAAGCAATAAAACTGGTTATCTCCATTGTAGAACGCGGCCAGGGCAAGGGGATGCAAAAGCTTTACCGAAACCATCACATTCCCCTTCATCTGCAATGCGCCGGACGTGGAACCGCCACCTCTGAGATTATGGATATTTTGGGATTAGGCTCCAGTGAGAAGGATATTCTGATCAGCTGGGCCGCTGCTTCCGCCGCGGGACAGCTTTTATCCCAGCTAAACGGCGAACTGCGGGAAACCGTCCAGGCCAGCGGAATCGTCTTTACGGTCCCCATTTCGGGGCTGAACAGTCTGGTGGCCTCTTTGTCTGCCTACCAGGCGGAAAATCTGAAAAAAGACTTGCGAGGTGAACCACAAGTGGAACGTACCGAAACCAGCGTGATTTTGGTCTCCTGCAGCCGAGGCTGCACCGATGAGATTATGTCTACTGCAAAAACCCATGGAGCCCGCGGCGGAACCGTGGTCAAGGCCCGCCTGGCCGGGCAGGAGGATCTGGAGCAGGCCTATGATATGGAGCTTGCGGAGGAGCGGGAAATATTGGCCATTGTAGTTCCCACTCAGCTCCGCGCTCCCATTATGGAGGCGGTAAACGCCGCCCACGGTCTGCGCAGCAAGGCACAGTCCATCGTATGCTCTCTGCCCATTGAGCACATGATTCGTCTGTAATGACAACGCGAACAAAAAAGGACTTTGGAACAGCTCCAAAGTCCTTTTTCTTCGCTACACCAATTTTACCTGCACCTTATGACCCTGGGCTGATACCTTCAGCCTGCCGCCCTCCTTCAGCTGTCCGGAGATCATCAGATCGGCGGCGGGGTCCTCCACCATGGCGGCTATGGCCCGGCGCAGGGGGCGTGCACCATATTCCCGGTTGCTCCCCTCCCTGGCCAGCAGACTCACCGCTTCCTCCTCCACCTCCATGGCCACGCCCAGCCGCTTCAGGCGCTGCTGGGTCTCCTCCAGCAGCTGCCGGGTAATGGCGCTGAGCGTGGTTTCCTCCAGAGGATGGAACACCAACACGCTGTCTAAGCGGTTGAGAAACTCAGGGGCAAAGGCCTTTTGGGCATCCGAACACACCTCTGCTTCGATTTTTTCCCGCTCCTGCTCCTGTCCCATGGTAAAGCCCAGCTGCTTGCCCTGACGAAACCGCCCCGCCCCCAGGTTTGAGGTCATCACCAGCACGGTATTGCGAAAATCCGTCTTTCTCCCCTGGGCGTCGGTGAGCACCCCCTCTTCCATGACCTGTAGGAGCACAGACCAAATATCCCGGTGGGCTTTTTCCAGCTCGTCCAGCAGCACCACCGACCACGGATGGCGCCGCACCCGCTCGGTGAGCTGTCCTCCCTCTTCGTGGCCCACATAGCCGGGAGGGGAACCAATCAGGCGGGAAACCGAGTGGGCCTCCATATACTCAGACATATCAAAGCGAAGAAGGGCATCTTCACTTCCAAAGAGGGCGGCAGCCAAACTGCGGCACAGCTGCGTTTTGCCCACGCCGCTGGGTCCCAGCAGCAAAAAGCATCCCACCGGTCTGCGGGGGTCCTTCAGCCCCAGCCGTCCCCGGCGGATGGCCTTGGACACTGCCTCCACCGCCCGGTCCTGGCCCAGCAGGTGGCGGTGAAGTTCCTCCTCCAGGGCGGCCAGTGCTTTCTTGTCTGCCTCATCCGGGTCGCATACGGGCACGCCCGTCCACTGAGACAGTACCTGCTGGACATGCCGGGGCTCCACACAAAACCGGCCCAGTCCGGCCTCCCATTTTTTCCGGTCCCGCTCCAGCTCCTGGCGAAAATCCCGCTCCACATTCCGCAGCAGCGCCGCCTGCTCAAAATCCTGGCGGCGCACCGCTTCCGCCAGCTGCCGGCCGGCCTGAGACACCCGGCTCTCCAGGCGCTGCAGCTCCGGGGGGGGAGTGCGGCCGGACAGGCGGGCCTGGGCTGCCGCCTCATCCACTAGATCGATGGCCTTGTCCGGCAAAAATCGCTGGGGCAGGTAGCGGATGGATAAGTCCACCGCCGCGGTCAAAGCTTCGTCGGAGATGGTAAGATGGTGGTGTGCCTCATACCGCCCCCGCAGCCCCCGCAAAATGTCCAAAGTCTCCTCCCGGGTAGGCTCTTTCACGGTGATGGGCTGGAACCGGCGCTCCAGAGCCGCATCCTTTTCGATATACTTACGATATTCGTCAATGGTGGTGGCTCCGATCACCTGGAGTTCCCCACGGCTGAGGGCTGGCTTGAGAATGTTGGCCGCATCAATGGCACCCTCTGCCGAT
>CALWYG010000139.1 GCA_944385695.1 uncultured Oscillospiraceae bacterium
GCTCTTTTTCATAACATGGATACCGTCGGGATCGATTTTAATGCCGATGCGGCTGTCCACAGGGCAGAAGTCAGTGGTCTGAATCAGCCACTTGAAACCGTAGAAGTCCACGATGGTATCATAGTGGACGCCTTTGAAGGTGACGGAGGTGACGGTCCCCTTGAGCTGCCCCTCGTTTCCGGTACGATGTCCACATCCTCGGGGCGGATGACCACGTCCACGGGCTCGTCCTTTTCAAAGCCGCTGTCCAGACACTTGAACTTCCGGTTGAAGATCTCCACCACCCCGTCGGCACGCATAATGCCGTCGAGAATGTTGGATTCCCCGATAAAGTCGGCCACAAAGGCGTTTTTGGGCTCGTTATAGATATCCTCAGGGGTGCCGATCTGCTGGATCTTGCCCGCGTCCATGACCACCACCGTGTCGGACATGGCAAGGGCCTCCTCCTGGTCATGGGTTACATAGATAAAGGTGATCTCCATGGCTTTTTGGATGCGCTTGAGTTCGTTCTGCATGTCCTTACGGAGCTTCAGGTCCAGCGCGCCCAGAGGCTCGTCCAACAAAAGTACCTTTGGGCGGTTCACTAGCGCCCGGGCAATGGCCACGCGCTGCTGCTGGCCGCCGGAGAGCTGGGAGATGTGCCGCTTTTCAAAGCCACGGAGGTTCACCACCTCCAGCATCTCCATGACACGCTGGTGAATTTCCTGCTCGCTGAGCTTGACCTTTTTGCCCTTCTCATCGGTCTTGCCCAGACGAAGGCCAAAGGCGATGTTCTCATATACATTTAAATGTGGGAACAAGGCGTACTTCTGAAACACCGTGTTCACCGCCCGTTTATGGGGCGGGACAGCATTAATCCTCACACCGTCAAAAAATACGTCGCCAGAGGTGGGCGTCTGAAAACCACCGATGATTCGGAGTGTGGTTGTCTTGCCGCACCCGCTGGGACCCAGCAGTGTGAGGAATTCCTTATCATTAATATACAAATTGATACCATCCAGCACCACCTCTCCGTCAAAGGCCATGGTGCAGTTGGACAGACGGATGAGCTCCTTGGACATGCGCGCTTCCCCCTTTAATTGCTTTGTAACCTTGTCAGCTCCCTCGATTTATTCACCCGGGTCGGCGCCCACTTCCCAAAGAGCGTCCGGGGGGCCGGGCTTTCACGGATAGCGAGATACACTATATCTGACTGTACCCCAAATGTCAATGATTTTCCCCAAATTTTTCCCACAATTTCACCCCTATTTTACCTCCGTTTTTCCGTTCCTGCCACAAAAGGGAGATGGGGCGCTCCCATCTCCCTTTTTCTTCCTCTTTTTTGAAAAAAACCTACTTGAATGTGAGAAAACTGACTCTCCCCATTCCCCGTTCATCCAGTTGGACAAGGCGGTGATAGGCCTCCTCTTCCCCCAAGGTATACGCGCTGCGCTTCACCGCTCCCAGGCAGTCCGTCTCCTCCACCAGCACCCACGCCGCTCCCTGGGGACGCTCCAAGGTGAGTCCGTCTTCCCCCAGCTCCTCCATCAAGATGGTCTGCTCCCCCACCGGCCGGTTTTCCCCGTCAAACCAGGTGACGGAAATCTCCCGGACCCGCTCCACCGCCTCCATGGTCACCGACACCTCAAAGGAGGTGGTCTGCTCCTCCCCGTCCACCGTCTCGGTGTAGGCCGTCTTGGTGGAAACGGTAAAGCCGCCCATGCCTCCGTAGCTGTTGCCGCCGTCGCCCAGATAGACGGTGCCGTCCTTCATCTCATAGACCGGGTAGGCCGTCCAGCCGTAGTCGTAGTTCTCGGTGTTCCAGTTGGTGGCGTCCAGCGGGGGCCCGAAGTATACCGTGCCGCTGATGGAAGTTTCCGTATCTCCCACCTTGGTGTGCACATCCGCCATGTCGGTATAGCCGGTATAGTGCTGTCCGCCCTCCAGGTCCCGGACGGCACAAAAACAGTTGAAGCCCTCCCGGCCGGGGAACACATAGCGGCTTTTCGCCTCGTCATATTCCCCGATGAGGATTTTTCTGACAAAGGACACCGTACCCAGGCCGCCCAGCTCCACATTCTCCGTCCCATACTCCACCCAGCCGGAATAGTCCCGGGTGATCTCTTCCCACTCCCCGGGGATACGCTCAAAGACCAGCTGGTAGCCGATAAACTTGTCCTCCTCCACCGCCTCCCGCTCCGGCTGGGCCAGTGTTCCGCCTGCGGCGTCCACCGCCAGGGCCAGCGCCGCGCAGGCCAGCACCACCACCAGCACCCGGGGCCACTTTTTACTCCAAAGGTTCTTCATCGCCGTCCTCCAATCGTCCGTCGAAATGCAGGATATCCCCCACGTCGCAGTTTAAATAGTAGCAGATCTTGTTGATGGTATGAAAGCGTACGCCGCTGGCCTTTCCCGAGCGGAGGATGGACAGGTTGGCTTCCGTAATACCCACCTTGGCGCACAGCTCCTTGGATGTCATCCCCCGCTGTTTCAAAATATCCCCCAACATGACCTGGCTGGCCATAGTTCCACTTCCTTATATAATAGAATCGCTGTCCTCCTGCAGCTGCTGTCCCCGCTGAAGCAGACGGCACAGGAGCATCAGCCCCACCGAGAGCATCAGAGAAACAAGGGGCATGGTCAGAGAGAAATGGGTGTTGCGCAGCTCATCCAGCAGGGCCAGCTGGATGAGGTTTCCCGACACCGCCAGCACCACGGTAGCCTGGGCTACCATGCGGCAGGCAAGAGCCGCTCGCTCACACAGCGCCACACCCTCTCCGTCAAAGTTCTCCTGCCCCAAGGCCTGGGCCAGGGCCGCCCCCCAAATCATGGTCACAGCGGAAAGAAGGCCCGGAGCGGCATTCAGCAGGCACAACAGGCCGATGATCAGCGGAGTGAGGCTCCCCGGGTCAGTGTTGCCCGCCACCACCTCTGCCCACTGTCCGGCCCCCTCCAGCACCTGGCCATAGGCTGCAGCAAAGGCAGTCAGAACCGCGCAGGCATACAGCAGCGCTGCAAAGGCCCGGGCCAGCTTCTCCCGTGGTGCCTTCTCCAGGCAGCGCAGCAGTCTCAGCATCACAAAAGCCAAAACCATGGACAGCAGGGTCCAGCCGGCCGCCACCGGAAAAAATTCCCGCACCATCCTGCCCAGCTGGGTCGGGTTCACCAGCAGCCAGAGGCTGGCCAGCAGGATGGGAGACATCAGCCCCAGCAGCCACTCGTCCGCCGCCCGGCGCTTTCCCCCCATCAGGACCAGGGCCAGCAGGGGCAAAGCGGACAGAAGCAGCACGATCCCCCAGGCTGCCAGATTTCCCCAGAAGCCGGACAGGGAGAGACTGCGCAGCCCCTCTCCCAGGGCAAGCAGCGGAGCGGACAGTCGTTTCACGCTCCCGTTTCCCAGTGTAAGCGCCAGTCCTCCCCACCCCAGGCCCAAAACCGCCCCGGCGGGGACCATCCAAATTCTTTGTTTCATAGCGGCCTCCTAATTATCGTAAAACAATAATTTTATCTTGAGTGTATCAAGTAAATTATTGTTTGTCAATAATTTTTTGCAAAATAAATGGGAGCCCTTCCAGGCTCCCATGGTTCTTTATTTCTCCAGGTCCTTCAAAATCAGCAGCTTCAGAGCCTCCACTCCCGCACGGATGGCGGCGGAAGTGTCGTGAGACTCCTTCTGGTCCAGCCCCGCCTTTTCCCGCTCCTGGTTCCAAATCACATGGAACACCGAACCGCACCGCACCCGCCGGGAAGCGGCCACAGCAAAGAGGGCGGCAGATTCCATCTCACTGGCCAGCACCCCCAGGCGCTTCCAGGCCTCCCACTTCTCCAGCAGTTCTCCGCCCACGGGCATACGGCCGGGGGAGTGCTGGCCATAGAAGGAGTCCTTGCACTGGACCACCCCCGCATGCCAGGAAAGGCCCAGGCGCTGGCAGGCAGTGCTCAGGGCGCAGGTCACCTGAAAGTCAGGCACTGCGGGCCATTCAATGGGGGCGTATTCCCGGCTGGTACCTTCCATGCGCACCGCTCCCGTGGCCACCACCACATCGCCGCTCTTCACCCCCAGCTCAATACCTCCGCAGGTGCCCACCCGGATAAAGGTGTGCACTCCGATGTTGCAAAGCTCTTCCATGGCGATGGCGGCAGAAGGTCCTCCAATTCCTGTGGATACCACGCTCACCTTTTCTCCCAAAAGTTTCCCCGTGTAGGTGGTGTATTCCCGGTTGGACTGAACGTGTGCCGGCTCATCAAAGTATTTTGCAATGGCCTCGCACCGGCCCGGGTCCCCAGGGAGGATACAGTAACGCCCAACCTCTCCCCGGGCGCACTGGATATGAAACTGTCTGTCTCGCTGCTGCTCGTTCATGGTTTTGCCTCCTGTTTTTCCGCCCCGAGGAAGGGGGGATTTTGCTATGATCATACCACAAGTTTCTTTTTTTCACAAGGAAACTCCCCCTAGTGTTTCGATCTTATATGCATTTTGCGGGAATACTTGCATATAGGGCAGTCTTATTGTATAATAATGGTCACTCCATTGGCAAGCAATGGGATTTTATTCCCTTTACCCCCCCACTAGGAGGCATACCATGAAACGTTCCCTGCTTTTTCCCTGTATTCTCTGCCTGCTCATCGGGCTGCTGCTCGGCGTGCTCGTCCCCATCAGCTTGAGCCCGGGAAAGCCTGCCACCTCTGATGTAGGCACCATGACCTTTACCACCCTGGACCCCTCCGGCTCGGGCTCCGGCTCCGTCTCGTCCTCCGCCTGGTTCAGCTCCAGCACCCCTGTCCAGGGGGATAATTTTCCTCTGCTCAACACTGCCTGTGTGGTCAACCAGGCGCTGCGTCAAAAGGACTACGCAACGGTCTCCAAATATGTCCACCCCACCCGCGGTGTCACCTTTACTCCCTATTCCACAGTGAACTTCGACTCTGACCTCACCTTCACTCCCGCTCAGGTTCAGAGTCTGTCCACAGACAAAAACGTATACACCTGGGGCTTTGAAGACGGCCGGGGAAATCCCATTAAAATGACCATGGAGCAGTATTTCGCCCGGTACGTCTACAACACCGACTACACCCAGGCCACCATGATCGGAGTGGACCAGATTATCACCACCGGCAATGCCCTGGAAAACCTTACTGAGGAATACCCCGGCTGCCGCTTTGTGGATTTCTGTCTGCCCAGCGCCGATCCCCAGAACGACGGACTGGACTGGTCCTCCCTAAAGCTGGTCTTCACCCTGGAGGACACCGGCTGGCTTCTGGTGGGGGTTGTCCACGGAGAGTGGACCATTTAAACATTACTACACTTTAATTTACAATAGAAAGGATCTCCTGAGACATGGATATCGTAATCGTAGGCTGCGGAAAGGTCGGCTTTTCCCTGGCCGAGCAGCTGGTGCTGGAGGAGCACAACATCACCATTGTGGACCAGAGTGAGGCCATTCTGCGCCGCGCGGGCGACCAGCTGGATGTGATGACCGTCCGGGGCAATGGTGTGTCTGTGGCCACTTTGCGTGAGGCCGGAGTCGACAGCGCCGACTTGCTGGTGGCTGCCACCAGCTCCGACGAGGTGAATATGGTCTGCTGCCTCACTGCCAAGAGCATTGGAGTGGGATACACCATCGCTCGAATCCGCAATCCCGAGTATACCAGCAGCCTGGCTGACCTGCGCCGCAACCTGCAGATTGACATGGTTATTAACCCCGAAAACGCCACCGCCATCGAGATCTTCCGCCTGCTGCGTTTCCCCGCCGCCGCCAACATTGAGACCTTCTGCCGGGGGCGTGTGGAGCTCATGGGCGTACGCCTGCAGGATGGAGACTTTTTAGTGGGAAAGCCCATTCACACCCTCTCTCCCCAGGTGAAAAAGCTCTCTCTGCTCTTCTGTGCCGCCGACCGGGACGGCACGGTCTTTATCCCCAACGGTTCCTACGTACCCCAAGGGGGCGATAAACTCTATATGGTGGGCCGGCCCGACGGTCTGGACCAGTTCTTCCATCTTCTGGGCCGCTATGCGCCAAAGGTGAAGCAGGTCTTTTTGGTGGGCGGCGGCAAGATCTCCATGTATCTGGCCAAGCTCCTCTCTTCCTCGGGCATCCGCTTCAAAATCGTGGAGCGCAGCGAAGACCGCTGCCGCCTGATCAGTGAGCGGTTCCCCTCGGCCATGGTCATTTGCGGAGACGGCACAGATTCGGAAGTGCTGGATTCGGAAAACTTCTCCAAGGCCGACGCCTTTGTGGCCCTCACCGACCGGGATGAGGATAACCTCATTATCTCCCTGTATGCCATGCAGAAGGGGCTGCCCAAGGTAGTCACCAAGTGCAATCGTCAAAACTATGCCGGCATTGTCCGCTCTCTGGGGCTGGACAGTGTCATCTCTCCCAAGTTTATTACCGCTTCCCACATTCTTCACCGGGTACGTGGAATGGAGAATTCCCAGGGCAGCGTTATGAACTCCCTGCACCGCATTGCCGACGGGGCGGCGGAGGCCATGGAATTTACCGTTGGCCCCAATACCCACCATCTGGGCACTCCCCTGAAGGACCTTCGTCTCAAGCCTGAGGTGCTGCTGGCCGTCATCGTCCGAGGTGGGGAAATCATTATCCCCGAAGGCTCCTCCTGCCTCCAGGAGGAGGATTCCGTCATTATTATTGCCCGGGGGGGCAGCATCTTGGATCTCAATGACATCTACGATGATGATTCGGGCTTTGTGGTGCCCTCGGGAGGCACAGGGGCATGAACATCAAGCTGGTCTTAAAGCTGATCGGCCGGATCCTCCTGGTGGAGGCTGCGGCCCTGGTGCTGCCGCTGCTGGTAGCTCTTTTATATCGGGAGGACCCCGCCCCTTTCCTGCTGACCATCGCCATTGTGGCCCTCTGCGGCCTGGGGCTGTCCGCCCTCCCCTGCCACAACCGGCAGTTTTTTACCCGTGAGGGATTTGTCTCCGTAGGTCTCATTTGGATTGTCACCGGACTTGTGGGCTCTCTGCCCTTTCTGTTTTGCGGCTATTTTGCCACCCCCATGGACTGCATCTTTGAGTCCTGCTCGGGCTTTACCACCACCGGTGCCTCCATCCTGACGGACATCGAGCCCCTGCCCAAGGGCATTCTCTTCTGGCGCTCCTTCACTCACTGGCTGGGCGGTATGGGTGTTCTGGTGCTGGCTACCGCCATTGTGCCCACCATGGGCATCCGTTCCCACTACCTTACCCAGGCAGAGACCCCTGGCCCCGTCTTCTCCAAGCTGGTGCCCAAGCAGCCCCAGACCTCCAAAATTCTGTACAGCATGTACTTTGCCCTTACTGCCCTGGAGATCGTCTGTCTGAAGCTGGCGGGCATGCCCCTCTATGACTGTTTTATCCATGCCTTCTCCTCCGCGGGTACCGGCGGCTTCTCCAACCGGAACGCCAGCGTAGGAGCATACGGCAGCGTGGCCATTGAGATGATCATCACTGTGTTCATCCTGCTCTTCTCCCTAAACTTCGCCGTCTACTTCCTCCTGCTCACCCGCCGGTGGAAGGAGGCCCTGGAGAGCGATGAGCTTCGCTTTTTCTTCCTGGTGGTATCCGGGGCTACCATTCTCATTACCCTGACCAACCTGGGCTTCTACAGCAGTGTATGGGAGAGCCTGCGTTACGCGGTGTTCCAGGTGGCCTCCATCATCTCCACTACCGGATTTGCCACGGCAGATTATGCGCTCTGGCCCCAGTTCTCCCAGATGATTTTGATTCTGCTGATGTTCTGCGGAGCCTGCGCCGGATCCACCGGCGGCGGCATAAAGTGCTCCCGGATTCTCACCCTCCTGCGCTCCATCCGCCGTGATCTGCACCACATCGCCCACCCCCGCTCCGTGGAGGTGGTGAAGCTGGACGGCAAGGTGGTCAGCGAGGACACTCTGCACTCCCTTCTGGTCTTTGTGGGGGCCTATGTATTCCTGGTCTTTGGCGCCGCCCTCATTATTTCTCTGGACGGCAACTCCTTCGCCGTCTCCTTCAGCGCCTCCCTCACCTGCGTGAGCAATGTGGGGCCCGGCCTGGAGGTCATCGGCCCCACAGGGAACTTCTCCGCTTTCTCTTCCCTGTCGAAGGGCGTCATGTCCCTTTGCATGATCGCCGGGCGCCTGGAGATTTTCCCCATTCTCATTCTCTTCAGCCCAACCGCCTGGCGGAGAACCTGAGCGCTTTGTCTATTTTATACCAATGCCCCCTCCTAACAGAGGGGGCATTTTTCTATTCTGAATAATTTTTTGCGCATGCAACCTTTCCCTTTATATTTGAAAGACAAGCGCACAAAGGTCCTGATATTTTACAGTAATCAATTATTTTCTTGCATTTCTCCCACTTTGTGGTAAAATATTCACATATTAATTGGCCGGAAACATATAATATTTGGTCAATATCACTTTCATTATCGTAAGGAGCGTGTAAAGCCATGGATCAATTCTTCTGGATCGGACTTGCCGGGGCCCTGGCAGCCCTACTCTTCGCCCTCTTCCAGAGCCGCAGAGTTCTCTCCTTCTCTGAAGGAAACGACACAATGAAAAAAATCGCCGCGGCCATTCGTGAAGGAGCCAACGCCTACTTACGACATCAGTATGCCACTGTGGCCAAGGTCTTCTTTGTAGTCTTTCTGGTGCTGCTGGCCCTGGCCTATTTTCAGATGCTGGACAACTGGTTTATCCCCTTTGCTTTCCTCACCGGCGGCATTTACTCCGCCCTGGCGGGCTTTGTCGGTATGAAGATCGCTACCTCAGCCAACGCCCGCACCGCCCAGGCCGCCAGCGAAAGTCTCAACAAGGGTCTCAATGTGGCCTTCTCCTCCGGAGCGGTCATGGGCTTCACCGTGGTCGGTCTGGGGCTTTTGGACATCTCTGTATGGTTCCATATTCTGAAGTACATCGCCCACTTTGATGCCGCCAAGATCGCCCAGACCATGGTCATGTTCGGTATGGGTGCCTCCTTTATGGCCCTCTTCGCCCGCGTGGGCGGCGGCATCTTTACCAAGGCCGCCGATGTGGGCGCCGATCTGGTGGGCAAGGTGGAGGCCGGAATTCCCGAGGACGACCCCCGCAACCCCGCCACCATCGCTGACAACGTAGGTGACAACGTAGGTGACGTGGCCGGCATGGGCGCTGACCTCTACGAGAGCTATGTGGGTTCCATCCTGGCCACCTTTGCCCTGGGCATCGCCGCCTACCCCGACAACAGCTGGGGTGCCATGCTGCTGCCCATCGCCCTGGCTGTAGTGGGGATCCTGTGCTCCATCTTCGGCTCCTTCCTCATCCGCACCAAGGAGGGTGCCTCTCAGCGGGAGCTGCTGGGTACATTGCGCCGCGGCACCTACACCGCCGCCGTCCTGGCTGCCATTATCGCCGCCCCCCTCACCTATTTCATCCTGGGCAGTTGGGGTGTGTACATCGCCATCCTCTGCGGTCTCATTGGCGGCTGCGCCATCGGATACTTTACAGAGTATTATACCTCCGACACTTATAAGCCCACCCAGGGTCTGGCGGATGCCACCGAAACCGGCGCCGCCACTACCATCATCGGCGGCCTGTCTCTGGGCATGCTGTCCACCATTGCCCCCATCCTCATCGTAGGCGCGGCAGTCATCATCTCCTTCCTGGCCGCCGGCGGCACCATGACTACCGCCTCTGAGCACTACACTCTGCTCTTCTCCAAGGGCCTCTACGGCATCGGCATTGCCGCCGTCGGTATGCTCTCCACCCTGGGCATTAGTCTGGCCACCGACGCCTACGGCCCCGAGGCTGACAATACCGACGGCATCGCCGAGATGTCCGGTCTGGGCGAGGAGGTCCGGGAGCGCACTGACGCGCTGGACTCCCTGGGCAACACCACCGCCGCCACTGGCAAGGGCTTTGCCATCGGCTCCGCCGCCCTCACCGCCCTGGCCCTGCTGGTAAGCTACGTGGACATCGTAAAGGCCAAAATGGACCACACCCCTGACCTGTCCCTCACCAACCCCGCGGTGCTGGTGGGCCTCTTCATTGGCGCCATGCTCACCTTCGTCTTTGCTGCCTTTACCATGAGCGCGGTGCAGCGGGCTGCCCAGTCCATCGTGGTGGAGGTCCGCCGGCAGTTCCGCGAAATTGCCGGAATTATGGACGGTAAGGCCGATCCCAACTATGCCTCCTGCGTAGGTCTGTGCACCAAGGGCGCTCTGCGTGAGATGGTAAAGCCCTCTCTGCTGGCGATCATTGTTCCCATCCTGACCGGCCTGATCCTGTCCGTGGAGGGCGTGGTTGGCTTGCTGGGCGGCGTGTCCGTCAGCGGCTTTGCCATGGCGGTGTTCATGTCCAACGCCGGCGGCGCCTGGGACAACGCCAAGAAGTACATCGAAGCCGGCCACCACGGCGGCAAGGGCTCCGATCAACACAAGGCCGCTGTGATCGGCGATACCGTGGGCGATCCCTTTAAGGACACCTCCGGCCCCTCTCTGAACATCCTCATCAAGCTGGTGTCCACGGTTTCCATCGTGTTCTCCGGCCTGATCGTAAATTTCCACCTTCTGTAAGATTTGAACATACAGAAAACCCCCGTGTCTCACTGAGACACGGGGGTTTTCTCTCTGAACGGGGTTCCCTGCTCTCCGCATGGGTTTGCACGCAGCGGACCACAGCCTTCTCAGCAAAGCGTCAGCGACTCTTTGCTGACTTAGACCATCTTATCTACCAGCTTGCGGAAGGCACGGGGGTTTACATTGTCCTCGGCCACCACGTTAGCCTTCTTGCCCACCAGGGCAAACAGCCCCAGCAGAGACCGGGCGTCCAGCATAACGGTGCCGGAGCTCAGCCAAACCTCAAAGGGAGTGTCGCAAGCCAGCCGGTTGATCTTCTCTACCTGAGAGCCGTCCTTGATCTCAATCTCACGTACCATACTTGATTCCTCCATTACTGCAAAGTTCATGCGCCGCGCAGGCCTCCGGATGGTTCCTCCGGCCCGGGCGTCCAAACCGCTTTTCCCAGCGGTCACCGGTATTTTACCAGCAGGGACCGGCAAACGTCAAGGACGATAATTGTTGAAGTCGCATAATGGAAACGTTTTCGTTTTATGCAATAAATACAAAAAACAGGCTTTCTCCAGAGTGTGAAAGCCTGTTTACTCATTCGCTCCCAGGTCCCCGGAGGGGTACATCCTGAAAGCGTTCTCCCGCCTCCAGCACCTGGATGGTGCCGGCGGAGGCGTCTAACATATGGGCGGCAAATTCCGCCGCCCGCTCCTCAGGCAGCAAGGCGGAAAGCACCACGTCAGCACCGTAGTCCACCTGCTCCACCACGCCGGAAAAGTCCTCCACGGTCCGGCGGGCCTGCTCAAACTGTGCGTAGGTACAGGGGACCTCCATGGCCACCCACCGGCGCACGACCGAAATTCCCGCCCCATCCAGAGCGTCCTTGGCGCTCTGGGTATAGGCCCGGACCAGTCCTCCCGCACCCAGGAGAATCCCCCCGAAGTACCGGGTGACCACGCAGCACACATTGACCACGCCCTCCCGCTGAAAGACATTGAGCATGGGCTGTCCGGCGGTACCCTGGGGCTCCCCGTCATCCGAGTATCGGGTGGGCCCGTCCTTGATGATGTAACACCAGCAGTTGTGCCGGGCGTCGTAGTGTTTCTTCTTGGTGGCTTCGATTTTCTCCCGGGCCTCCTCCTCTGAGGACACCCGCCACACATGGCCGAGAAACCGGGAGCGCTTTTCCACCAGCTCGCCCACACCCTCACGGGTGGGAATATAATATTCCGTCATCCCCTCACCGCCTGTCTCGCTGCCCAATCCTCTCGGCTTTGGGCATAGTAGTGGGTCATGCGCCGCTCCCTCATCAGTTCCACCGCTTCCTCTTGAGAAAATCGGTAGTGAAATCCGCACGCTGCAATCACCCGGCGGGAACGCTCGTTCCCCTCATAGTGGTTACACCAGATGGTATGCAGGCCCAGATCCTCAAATCCAAAACGGATCAGCTTCCGGGCCGCCTCCGACATTAGGCCCCGGCCCCAGAACTCCGGGCTTAGGGCATAGCCCAGCTCATCATCCGGCCCTGGCAGCTCGGTGCGGTGCCGGCCCACAAAGCCGGCAGAGCCAATCACTTTCCCGCTCTCCCGGTCCACCAGCGCAAACACATTGGGGGCAGAAAACACGGTACGGATGATCTCCAGGCTGTTTTCCACGCTGGTATGAGGCGGCCAGCCTGCCGCAGGCCCCACACGGGAGTCTTTCGCATAGGCATAGACATCCTCCGCATCCCCATCGACAAAGGGGCGCAGCACAAGCCGTTTGGTCTCTAGCTCTGCCATGGTGTTTAATCCTCCCAGGGTTCCTTGTGGGGCTTCCAGCCCTCCACCAGGGGCCCCAATTGGCCGATGATCTTGGGGGTACACACGGCTACCACATCAATCGTCTGGCCGTAGTCCACCTGCTCCACCTTGGCCTCTTTGTAGAGTGCCTCCAAAATCCCGCCCTTGTCATAGGGCAGGTGGATGGTGACCCTCCGTGCGCCGTTGTCCAGAACCCGTCCAATGGCAGCCAGAAGCTCAGGCACGCCCTCCCCGGTCTTGGCGGAGATGGACACCCTACCCTCTCCGTGGGGGCGGATGTCTCCGGTCCACAGATCGCACTTATTGAAAACCTCAATGCGGGGAGTCTGGTCGGCCCCCAGCTCGTGGATGAGCTGCTCCACCACCTCCGCCTGTTCCCGCCATTGGGGGCTGGAGGAGTCGATGACATGAAGCAGCAGGTCGGCATACTCCAGCTCCTCCAAGGTGGCCTTAAAGGCCTCCACCAGGTGGTGGGGAAGTTTGCGGATAAAGCCAACCGTGTCGGAAATGAGCACGGTACAGGTATCGGAAATTTCCAAGGTACGGGTGGTGGTATCCAGCGTATCGAAGAGGCGGTTGTTGGCGGGAATCTCCGCCCCGGTGAGGTGGTTGAGCAGGGTAGACTTGCCCGCGTTGGTATAGCCCACGATGGCCACCACGGGCACTTCATTTTTAATCCGCCGCTCCCGCTGAGTAGCCCGGACCCGGCGCACGTCCTTCAGCTCGGCCTCCAGCTTGGAGATCTTCTTATGGATGTTTTTTCGTTCACTCTCCAGCTGGGTCTCGCCGGGGCCGCGGGTCCCGATGGCGCCCTCCTGGCGCTCCAGGTGCTTCCACATACCAAGCAGGCGGGGCAGTAGATATTTATACTGGGCCAGCTCCACCTGCAGCCGCCCTTCCCGGGTGCGGGCCCGCTGGGCAAAAATGTCCAGAATGAGGGCAGAGCGGTCCAGCACGGACACCTTCAGTTCTTCGCTGAGCACCCGCTGCTGGGAGGGAGACAGGCTGTTGTCAAAGATCACCATGTCCGCATCCATGGCCTGGACCAGCTCCCGGACCTCGGCCACCTTGCCCTCGCCAATGAAGGTACGGGGATCGGGGCTGTCCTTCTGCTGCATGACCACTCCCACGGTTTCGCCCCCCGCCGTCTCCAACAGGGCGGACAGCTCCTCCATAGACTCCTCGGTGGCGTTCTCCTCCCGGGACAGGCTGAAGGCACTGAGCCCCACCAGCACCGCCCGGTTATACTTTTCTTGTGTGAATTTCTCCGGCATATAATCCTCCTGGGCGATCCAATCAAGCATGGACAGCCGCTTCTAAATGCCCTCCTGCAAGGAGTTCCGACGCCGCAGCGGCGGAATCAATTGAAATGCGTTTTTTGGACGGCTCTGCCGTTCAAAAAACACTTCTCGGCCCCAAGTGTGGAAGTTGTCCGCCTATGCGGACAACTTATGCGCGCAGGGGCCGCAGCCTCCTCAAAAAAGAGGTCACACCTCTTTTTTGAATGCCTCGATGATCTCACCGATATACATAGTGTGGTAATCCTTCTGGGGATACCACTTCTCCTTAATTTCCTGGGGAATGTTGTTGGGGTCCATCGCCTGGGCAAAGCGCTTGCGGCACACCAGCACCAGCTGGGCCTCTTCAAAATAAGGAGCGCCGCAAGCGGCGGTTTTTACCGTGAAGCCGCACTCCTTTACCTTGTCGATCTCCCGGCCGCTTTTGGAACCGCACAGAGAAAGAGCCTTCCGGTACTCCTGGGAGAAGAAGGTGAGGGTGAAGTACTCCTCCCGGTCTACAAATTCCTTCGTGTAGCGCTGGGGCCGGATATAGCAGGTGGCGGCAGGGGCACCCCAAATGACGCCCAGCCCGCCCCAGGAGGCGGTCATGGTGTTGCAGGCCTCGCCGGTACCGGCGGTAATGAGCATCCACTGATCTCCAATGAGAGAAAAAACATTCTGATCCAGGGACTTAGGGTCCACAGAAGTAAACATGTGACATACCTCCTTCACAATATGGACGCAGGTTATTGTATGCCCCAGAACCGGGGGCAATACCGGGAGAATACGCAAAAAGCCGCACCGATTCCTCGGTGCGGCTTTTGGGAGTGTCTTACTTGTCCAGACCGAACTTCTTGTTGAAGCGGCTGACACGGCCACCGGTATCCACCATCTTCTGCTTGCCGGTGTAGAAGGGGTGACACTTGGAGCACACTTCTACGCGGATGTCCTTCTTGGTGGAGCCAGTCTCGATCACGTTGCCGCAGGCGCACCGGATGGTGGTCTGTTCATAGTTGGGGTGGAGGCCTTCCTTCATTATGTTCACCTCTTTCTCCATGGAGGGTAATCTCGTAAACGCAACTGATATAATATCACATATTTTTTGGAAAAGCAACCTCTTTTTCAAAAAAATTTTCCCAGACAAAATGGCTGTGCCCCTTGACAATCTCCGTCCTTTTCGCTAAAATGTTCCCTAAGCAAATGTGATGACGGGGAAAAAGACGACAGTCTCCCACTCAGAGAGCCGGCGGTTGGTGCGAGCCGGTGTGCGGAGCCGCCGTGGATAACTGGCCCCTGAGCAGTCTGCCTGAAGAACACCCGGATTTCCCGGCGGAGTAGGGCGGAACGGTTGGTCTCGTTATTGACCTGGACCTTGTTGGAGGTCTTGAAGGGCTGTCCGGGTAACCGTCAGCCGAACCAGGGTGGTACCGCGAAATAATTTCGCCCCTGACGTGAAAACGTCGGGGGCTTTTTTCATCCCCCAAAGGGACTTTTTCACACATACAACACACTTTATCATACAGGAGGAAACGCTATGAAACCCGGATACCAAAAGTACATTCCCTTCCAGCCTCAGAAGATCGTAGGCCGTACTTGGCCTGACAAGGTCATCACCAAAGCCCCCGTGTGGTGCTCTGTGGACCTGCGGGACGGCAACCAGGCCCTGGTGGACCCCATGAACCTCCAGGAGAAGCTGGAGTACTTCCACACCCTGGTGGACATTGGCGTGAAGGAGATCGAGATTGGCTTCCCCTCCGCCAGCGAGACTGAGTATGAGATCTGCCGGGAGCTCATCGAAGGGGGCCACATCCCCGACGACGTGACCATCCAGGTGCTGGTCCAGGCCCGGGAGCACCTCATCAAAAAGACCTTTGAGGCTATCCGCGGCGCCAAGAACGTCATTCTCCACTTCTATAACTCCACCTCCACCCTCCAGCGCAAGGTGGTCTTCCACATGGACACCGACGGCATCACCAAAATCGCCACCGACGCCGCTGACCTCATCTATGAGATGTCCCAGCCCCTCATTGAGGAGGGCATGAACCTGCGCTTTGAGTACTCCCCCGAGTCCTTCATGGGCACCGAGATGGACTACGCCGTGGAAATCTGCCAGGCAGTGCTGGATCACCTCCACGCCACCCCTGAGAACAAGGTCATCCTGAACCTGCCCACCACCGTGGAAAATTGCATGCCTAATCAGTTTGCCGACATGCTGGAGTACTTCTGCAAGAAGATTCCCGGTCGGGACTGCGCCATCATCTCCCTGCACCCCCACAATGACCGGGGCACCGGCGTGGCCACCACCGAGATGGGCCTGCTGGCCGGCGCCGACCGGGTGGAGGCCACCCTCTTCGGCAACGGCGAGCGCACCGGCAACGTGGACATGATCACCCTGGCCATGAACATGTGGACCCAGGGCATTGACCCCCAGCTGGACTTCTCCAACATCAACAAGATCAAGGAGATGTATGAGCGCTGCACCAAGATGCCCGTAGGCGACCGGCAGCCCTATGCCGGCAAGCTGGTCTTCACCGCCTTCTCCGGCAGCCACCAGGACGCCATCAACAAGGGCACCCAGTACATGAAGGAGAGCGGCACCGAGTATTGGGAGATCCCCTATCTGCCCATCGACCCCGCCGATGTGGGCCGGGAGTACGAGCCTATCATCCGCATCAACTCCCAGTCCGGCAAGGGCGGCGCCGCCTACATCATGGAGCACAACTTTGGCTTTGACCTGCCCAAGGCCATGCACCCGGAGTTTGGCCACATTGTCCAGGTGGAGACCGACAAGGTGGGCACGGAGATCGCTCCCGAGCGGATCAACGAGCTCTTCCACCAGGAGTACATCGATGTGAAGGAGCCTTACAAGCTCCTCAAGCATGCCTTCCAGGAAAGCGTGGACAGCGAGGGCCACTCCCACGTCACCTTCTGGGGTACCCTCCAGCACACCGACACCATTTTCAAAGTATCCGGCGAGGGCAACGGCCCCATCGACGCCTTCTTCAACGCCATCAAGGACGAGAAGATGGCCCGCTTCTCCTTCCTGGACTACTCCTCCCACGCCATTACCAACGGCTCCGACTCCCAGGGTGTGGCCTACATCCTGCTGAAGGACCAGCGTGACGGCAAGGAGTACTGGGGCGTGGGCCTGTCCCATAACATTAACCTGGCTCCCCTCCGCGCCATCCTCTCCGCCATCAACCGCGCCAAGCGGAACCACTAAGGCTCAGCAAAACCCATATAAAAAGCGGTCTGCCTTTGCAGACCGCTTTTCTTATTTTCCGCCGAGCATCCGGCTGGCATTGAGAATGGCCAGCACTGACACACCCACATCAGCGAACACCGCCGCCCACATGTTGGCCAGTCCCACAGCGGACAGGGCCAGCACCAGAAACTTGACCCCGATGGCAAAGACCGTATTTTCCTTCACAATGGTCATGGTCTTCCGGGCTATGGACATGGCCACAGCCAGTTTGCCCAGATCGTCATCCATGAGCACCACATCGGCGGCCTCGATAGCCGCATCGGAGCCCAGGGCTCCCATGGCTACCCCAATATCCGCCCGGGTGAGAACGGGGGCGTCGTTGATGCCGTCGCCCACAAAGACCAGCTTCTCTCCCGACTGCTTTTTCGCAAGAAGCTGCTCTACCTTCTCTACCTTGTCGCCGGGGAGCAGCCGGGCATAAACCTGGTCCAGCTCCAGTGCCCCGGCCACCGCCCGGGCGGCGGGCTCACTGTCGCCGGTGAGCATAACACATTGGCGCACCCCGGCCGTCTTCAGGGCCCGGAGAGCCTGGGCGGCTCCCTCCTTTACCTGATCGGCCACCAGCAAGTACCCCAGATACTGCCCTCCCGCCGCCACATAGACAGCGGTACCGGGCAGTTCCTCTTCCCTTCCGGGCAGGGGAATGTTGTGCTCCTCCAGCAGCTTTCGGCTGCCGGCAAGCACCTCCCGTCCGTCCACCTTGGCCTGAACGCCGTGTCCGGCCAGTTCCTCCACATCCTCCACCCGGTCCCGGTCAGGCTCCTGCCCCCAGGCCGCCCGAATGGCCCGGGCAATGGGGTGGGTAGAGAACTGCTCGGCCAGGGCCGCGGTTTCCAGCAGTTCCTGCTCCGTCCCGGCCATTGTCTTTACCTGGGTCACGGAGAACTCCCCCCGGGTGAGGGTGCCCGTCTTGTCGAAGACCACCAAGCCGGTGTTGGCCAGGGCCTCCAGATAGTTGCTGCCCTTCACCAGAATTCCCCGGCGGGACGCACCCCCCAGCCCCCCAAAGAAGCTCAGGGGAATGGAGATCACCAGGGCACAGGGGCAGGACACCACCAGGAAGTTGAGGGCCCGGTAGGTCCACACTCCCCACTGCCCGTCCACCAGGGAGGGCACCACAGCCAGAGCCAGAGCGGCAAAGACCACGATGGGGGTATAGTACCGGGCAAATTTGGTGATGAAGTGCTCCGCCTTCGCCTTTTTCTCACTGGAGTTTTCCACCAGATCCAGAATTCTCGCCACGGTGGACTGGTCGTAGGGCTTGCTGACCTCCACCCGCAGCAGGCCGGACAGGTTGACGCAGCCGGAGATGACCTCAGCCCCCGGCTCCACGTCCCGGGGCAGAGACTCGCCGGTGAGGGCGGCGGTGTCGAGGGCGGAGCTGCCCTCCAGTACTCTGCCGTCCAGAGGCACCCGCTCCCCAGGCTTGATGACGATGGTCTCTCCCACGGCCACCTCTTCCGGGTCTACCTCACACAGCTCCCCCTCCCGCTCCACATTGGCGCTATCTGGGCGAATGTCCATGAGCTGGGCAATCGAGCGGCGGCTTCGATGGACGGCCACGCTTTGAAAGAGCTCTCCCACCTGGTAGAAAAGCATAACCGCCACCCCTTCGGCATACTCCCCCATGGCCATGGCTCCAACGGTGGCCAAAGACATGAGGAAATTCTCGTCAAAGACCTGGCCGTTTTTGATGTTGCGCAGAGCCTTCCACAGCACGTCCCAGCCCACCAGGGCATAGGGGATGAGGAAGAGGAAAAGCCGGGGGATGGAATAGATGGTTCCCCCCGTCTGGGCCCACTGGGGCGGAATGACACTGCTCTGCCCCGGGTCCACAAACTGGATCACCCAGGTGGGCTGAAGGAAAATTTCCCGTGGGATGAGGCTGGCTGCCACCAGCAGAATCCCCGCCAGAAGGATACGCCCAAGGTTACGTTTCTGCTTTCTGGTCACGGCTTCGTCACTCCCTTACTTGATGAGGATGCGGCAGTCGGGCTCCACCTTTTTGCAGACCTTCACCGCCTCCTTGAGGATCTCTTCAAAGCGCTCGTCTTCCCCTTCAATGGTTACCTTCTGGGCCATGAAGCTGACACTGGCCCCGGTGACGCCCTCAATCTTCCGGATGGCCGCTTCCATTTTGGCTGCGCAGTTGGCGCAGTCCAGGTCCTCCATTTTATAGGTCTTTTTCATGCAATACCCCTCCTTTTTATTCCTCAATGTGTTCCATGCCTTGACTCAAAATACTCTCCACATGGCTGTCCGCCAAGGAATAGTAGATGGTTTTGCCCTCCCGGCGGAATTTTACCAGCTTGCTGTTTTTCAGCACCCGCAACTGGTGAGACACGGCGCTTTGGCTCACCGCCATCAGCCCCGCCAGGTCGCACACGCACAATTCTCCCTCCAGCAGGGCATAGAGGATTTTCAGCCGCGTGCTGTCTCCAAAAATTTTAAACAGCTCCGCCAGGTCATAAAGCCGCTCATCCGGGGGGAGCAACGCGCGTACCTTTTCCAACGCCTCCGGGTGAATCTGCTGCTCCTGGCAGCAGGGGGCGAGATCCCGCCGCATGCTTCCAGCTCCTTTCTATATATGAGCATTTATTCATATGTTTATTTTGATTATATTCCTTCAATACCGCCTTGTCAAGAGGTCAAGGAAAGAAAACTATGGAGGGATTCAGCTGCCCCAGCAGATCCCTCTTGTCAACCAGAAGGCGGCACAGTATAATAGGTTCCCGGGAAAGAAACCGACAAAAAATTTTTTAAATACGGGAACCTTTCTCCCAAACCAATCGTCAAAGCCAGCGTATACAAAATCACGCTGCAATCGACAGCCCCTAGAAAAGGAGTTTTGTAACCTATGAAAAGACGTATTTTTGCCGCCGCTCTGGCCGCCGCCCTGATTTTGCTGTCCGCCTGTTCCGGCGGAAACAGCAGCACCTCCTCCGGCAGCAGCGCCTCCGGCTCTACCAGTTCCTCCAGCTCCTCCAGCTCTTCCAGCACCTCTGGCAGCCTGGAGGGGGACCTGTCTCTCCCGGATGCCTCCAATCCTGATGGCTCCAACCCTGACAGCTCCTCTCCCGATGCCTCCAGCCCCGACGGCTCCTCCTCCAGCACCCAGGAGCCCACTGCTGAGAGCTCCTTGTCCCTGAGCAAGAGCGATTTCACCCTGTTCAAGACCGGGGCCACCTGGCAGCTGAAGGCCAAGGCTGAGCCCGCCGGCGGCGAGCAGAGCTGGACGTCCAGCAACGAGAAGGTTGCCACCGTGGATGAGAAGGGCGTGGTCACCGCCGTGGGCGAGGGCAGCACCACCATCACCGTTACGGACGAAAATACCGGCCTGACCGCCTCCTGCATCGTCCGGGTACGTCTGGAAGAGGAAAAGCCCGATAACGGCGGCTCCTCCAGCGGCAGCTCCTCTTCCGGTTCCGGCAGCTCCTCCGGCAGCTCTTCTTCCGGCTCCCAGAGCTCCAAGGTGGATCTCGCCGCCTTTGCCAGCCAGATGATGGCCGACTATGCGTTCTCCCACCTCCAGCTGGCCGACGCCTCTCTCATGGACGACCTTTATAGCGGTCTGTCCGGGGTAAGCACCGAGCAGTGCCTGGTCTACTGCACCATGATGACCATGAACAACGGCGAGTTCGCCCTGGTCCAGGTGAAGGACAGCAAGGACGTGGACACCGTGAAGGGCATTTTTCAAGCCCGGATCAACTACATGGCCGGCGACGGTGAGAATCCCGGCGGTGCCTGGTATCCCGGCCCCACTGAGCAGTGGAAGAACAACTCCCGGGTGGTCTCCAACGGCAACTATGTGATGATGGTGGTTCACGAGAACTGTGACGACATCGTAGCCGCCTTTAACGACCTGTTTTAATCCCTCCACAAATGTGGTATTATCAAAGGGGCCGCTGAAACGGCGGTCCCTTTTTCCTGCCAATTTTAATGCAAAGGAGAAGGGCCATGGTCTTTTCCACCCCAATTTTTCTGTTCTACTTTCTGGTGCTCACCATGCTGGTCTACTACCTGGTGCCCCGGAAGCTTCGCAACCTGGTCATTTTATGCGCCTCCCTCTTCTTCTACTACTGGGGGGAGCAGCAGTATGTGGCTATCATGTTCCTGTCCACCGCCATCGACTTCACCCACGGCCTTTTGGTGGAGCATTGTAAGAACAAGGGCAATGACAAGGGCGCAAGGATGGCAGTAGCCTCCTCCATCGTCTTTAACCTGGCCCTGCTGTTCTTCTTTAAATACTGGGATTTCATCGCCGGCTCTCTCCAGTCTATGGGACTCACCTTCATGCCCGTACTGGGGATCCATCTGCCCATTGGTATCTCCTTCTACACCTTCCAGACCATGAGCTACACCATCGACGTGTACCGGGGCGATACCAGAGCCCAGCGCAGCAGCATCAACTTCGGCACCTTCGTCACCCTTTTCCCCCAGCTCATTGCCGGTCCCATTATCAAGTATAAGGACCTGGGCGACCAGATCGACCAGCGCACCTGCAGCGTGGACAAGTTCTCCTCCGGTGTGCAGAGCTTCATGGTGGGCCTGGGCAAGAAGCTGCTCATCGCCAACAACGTAGGCATGCTCTGGGAGGCCTACAAGGCCATGGCCCCCGGGGAGCTGACGGTGGCCGGAGCCTGGCTGGGCGTGCTGGCCTTCACCTTCCAGATCTACTTCGACTTCTCCGGCTATTCCGACATGGCCGTGGGTCTGGGCCGCATGCTGGGCTTTGAGTTTCTGCCCAACTTCGACCACCCCTATATCTCCCGGAGCATCACTGAGTTCTGGCGGCGGTGGCATATCTCCCTGTCCACCTGGTTCAA
>CALWYG010000140.1 GCA_944385695.1 uncultured Oscillospiraceae bacterium
TCCTCGCTGCCGGTGGTAAACAGGGGAGTCCTGGCCTGGGCCACGTCTTCAATGCCCACCCCCCAGTCCTTGACCACGATCTCCAGGGCGTGGTCTTCCTTGATGCGCAGCTTGACCACCACCTTGCCCAGCTTGTCCGGGTAGGCATGGACAATGGCGTTGGTCACCGCCTCGCTGACGGCGGTTTTCACGTCGTTGACCTCCTCCAGCGTGGGGTCCAGCTGAGCGGCGAAGCAGGCCGCGGCGGCCCGGGCAAAGCCCTCGTTGGCCGATCGGCTGGGAAATTCCAAAATCACTTGGTTTTCAACTTTCATATGTATCGGTTCCTTTCCCCGCAGTATGGCGGCGTAAGCCCAGAGTTCCAGCTCCGGACTTATTCAAACCGGATCAGCCGCTCCAATCCGGCCGCTTGAAATACTTTTTGGGCCTGAGGTGGGGTATGGACCACCCGCATGGCTCCCCGGACCTGTCCCATTCTCCGGTGGGCCCGGATGAGCACCGCAATGCCCGAGCTGTCGGTGAAGGTGAGCCCGCCCAGGTCCAATATCAGTTCCCGGGGCTGGGCCACATCAATGCGCCGGTCCAGCTCCTCCATCACCTCCCGGGCCCGGTGGTGATCCAGCTCTCCCTCGACCCATGCGGTCAGCCGGCGCTGTTCTTCCCTGCATTTCACAGGCATATGATCTCCTCCTTGCCGGAGCGCCGCTCCGTGTTCGCTTTTCCTCCCCATTATAGGACAGGCCTTCTGTCAAATCCGGTCACTTCCCGGTCCCACCGCCCTTGGTTTTCCTCTTTTTCCATTTTCATGAAAATGTTTTACAAACCGCATCATTTCCCGTATAGTATAAGGTGAGGATTCATCCATCACTGTGACAGGAGGCTTGTCCGTGTCCCGACCACTTCATCTCACCACCGG
This sequence comes from uncultured Oscillospiraceae bacterium, assembly GCA_944385695.1. GTDB lineage: Bacteria > Bacillota > Clostridia > Oscillospirales > Oscillospiraceae > Lawsonibacter. Next base: position 917 of record CALWYG010000140.1, read on the forward strand.
CCCGATTATGTCCCAGCTTATGGGCCTGGCCCTCCCCCTGCTGCTGGCCAATGTGCTCCAGCAGCTGTATAACATTGCAAATTCCCTGGTGGTCACCTGGTATCTGGGCGAACAGGCCCTGGCCGCCCTGGGCATCGCTGAGAGCGTCATGAATCTTTACATCTATGTCATTACGGGCGCCTGCATGGGAGTCGGGGTGCTGGTGGCCCAATTTTATGGGGAGCAGAATTTTTCCCGTCTGCGCCGGCAGCTCTATGTCTCCGCCGTGCTGGTGGGCGGCAGCGTGCTGGCGGCCGTGATACTGGGACAGCTGTTTCTCCCCCAGATTCTGACCATGATCCAGACGCCCCAGGAGGTGTGGCGGGATGTGTCCGCCTACCTTCGTATTATCCTGGTAGGCATGGTGTTTACCTTTGCCTATAACTACCTGGCCGCCTCTCTGCGTTCCATCGGCGACACCCGGGCCGCGCTCTATTTTCTCTTTCTCTCCCTGGGCTATAACCTGGTGGCTGCATGGCTGCTGGTGGCTGTGCTGCAGCTGGGCATTGTGGGTACTGCCCTGGCCACCGCATCCGCCCAGCTGCTCTCCTGCACCTTGTGCTTTCTCTATATCCGAAAAAAGCGCGCTGTCCTCCTCTTCGGCAAAGAGGACATGGTGCTGGAGCCCTCCCTCATCCGCCTGACCATCAGCTACTGCGCGGTGGCCGCCCTCCAGCAGTCCAGCCTCTATCTGGGCAAGCTGATGATCCAGGGGGCCGTCAACGGCATCAGCGCGGTGAGCACCGCCGCCATTTCCGCCTTCACCGCCGCCGGACGGGTGGAAAACTTTACCCAGGCCTTTGGGCTCAGCGGCTGTGAGGCCATGGCCATCTTCATTGCTCAAAACCACGGCGCCGGCGAGGACCGCCGGGCTCTGCGGGGCTTCCTTATGGGCAGCGCCGTCACCGTGGGAATTGGAGTCTTCTTCTCCGCAGCCATGGGAATCTTTGCCCAGCCCCTGGCCCACCTCTTCCTGGGCGGCGGCGAGGGAATGGCTCCCTGCATCTCCTATCTTCGCCTGATCAGCTGGTTCTATCTGCTCTCCTTCTTCGGCAACTCCTTTGTGGGCTGGTTCCGGGGAACCGGGCGAATGAACATCACCTTCTTCGGCACCACCCTGCAAATCGTCATCCGTGTCATTGGGACCTATCTCCTGGTGGATACCATGGGACTGGATGCGGTGGCTCTGGCCACGGGGCTTGGTTGGATGGCCATTGTGCTGTTTCAGACCACCCTCTTTCTCCGGCAAATCCGGCCCGGCCGCCGTAGGCCTTCCACACCGTCCTAAGGCTGCATCTCCGTTCAAATCAAAAAGCAGACACGCAAAGCTGCGTGTCTGCTTTTTTCCGTTTGGGCACAGGCGCAGTGCCCCACCCACATCTAAATTCCTTTGTATTTTTTCCGGGTGGCGATGCCTCCCCGGATGTGTCGCTCTGCCTTGTTTTCCTCCAAAACCTGTTTGACCTGGAGGGACAGCGCCCGGTTAAACATGGGCAGCCGCTCGGAGATATCCTTATGCACCGTGCTTTTGCTGATTCCAAACTTCTGTGCGGCGGCCCGGACCGTGGTCCGATTCTCCAGTATGTAAAGAGCCAGACGCTCGGCCCGTTCCTCCATGTTTCCTTTCAAGCCCAACACTCCCCGCCTCTTACTGCTTTATCCTATGCAGAACCAGGCAGGCCTATGCCCATGTTTTACCGGCGTAAAATCTTGACACCGGTGCCATATTTCGATAGAATCTTACCTATGCAATCAGAGGAGGAGATTATATGGGATACATCATAGCCATCAGTATCTATCTGCTGGCGCTGGTCGTTTACGGCCTGGTCATTGCACATAAAAAGGTAAAAACCGCCGACGACATGGTTACAGGCGGACACCGGATTCCGTTTATCATTCTCGTGGGCAGCCTGCTGGCCACCTGGTGCGGCGGCGGCGGGATCACCGGTACTGCGGGCATTGTATATACCGGCGGTCCCTGGGTGGGCGCCATCACCTTTGCCGCACCCCCCATCGGTATTATTCTGCTCTACTTCATCGCCGGCAAGGTGCGGAAATCCAACAAGGTCACCGTGCCCGAGATTATGGAGTCCCGCTACGGCAAAGCGGCCAGCATTCTTTCTGCTCTGTGTGTCATGCTGGCCTATGTGGGCGTGCTGGCCACCCAGCTCAAAGCTGCTGCGGACATTCTGGTTCTGCTGTGCAACTCCAGCGGCATCGAGCTCTCCCGGGGCGTGGCTCTGACCATCTGCACGGCGGTCATCGTGGTCATTACCGTGGGCGGCGGACTGGTCTCTGTGGCCTATTCCGACGCCATCAGCGCGCTCATCATGATCGGCGGCTTTTTCCTGGCCATTCCCTTCCTGGTGCAGATTGCCAACAGCCAGGGGCTGACATTGCCCGAGGCCAAGGCCACCTTTACCGGCGGCATGTCCGGCGTGGAGATCCTGGGCTACTTCCTGCCCTCTCTGGCCCTTATGCTGGGTGACCAGAACATGCTCCAGCGCTTTGCCTCCGCCAAGAACAGCGACGAGGCAAAAAAGTCCAACATCGGTATGTTCATTGGCGAAATTCTGGTGATTGTCAGCATCATCGCCCTGGTCACCCAGGCGGCCAAGCTCTACCCCACTCTGGAGACCCCTTCCAATGTGATCTTCCAGGTGGCGGCCGACTATCTGCCTCTGGCCTTCGGCGCACTTCTGATGTGCGCCTGCATGGCCTTTATCGTCACCACGGCGGACAGCTACTTGCTCTCCTCCGCCACCAACCTTACCAATGACATTTATGGCAAATACATCAACCAGAAGGCTACCGACAAGCAGAAGATGACCGTACTGCGGCTGACGATTATTGTGTTCAGCGTTCTGGCCGTTCTGCTGACGCTGTACTTCCCCACGGTGCTGGCTCTTCAGATGACTGCTTACACTATGTACGGCGCCGCCATTACCCCCGCTATCCTGTTCGCCCTGTTCTCCAAACGGGTGACGCCTGCGGGCGGCCTGGCCGGAATTGTAGCAGGGGGACTTGTCACCATTCTTTGGACGCTCATGGGTACTCCCGGCGGCGTACAGTGCGCCATTGTCGCGGTCCCCGCGTCTGTCATTGCCATCCTGGTGGTCAGCGCACTGACCAAAAGCACCGATCCCGGGCGGTCTCTGGATGCCCTTTATACCGACAATTGACCATCGCAAGGGGCAGAAGGACATTCTTCTGCCCCTTTCCCATTGGATGAAATTTGAGCAAGCTCAGAAAGGAAGATAGTATGGAAGATCCACGGATTCGAAAGCTGGCCCGTTTCCTTATCAGAGGGGCAGTGGAGCTGAATGCCGGAGAAAAAATTCTGATTGAACTGCACGGCAGCGAAACAGGACTGATGAAGGCTCTGGTACAGGAGGCCTATGCCGTGGGCGGCAAGCCCTTTATCCACATCTTTGACTACGCCGTGGAGGGTGCGCTGGTTCAGGGTGCGGACGAGGAACACATGGAGGAGATTGCCGCATACGAGCTGGAGCGCATGAAGGACATGGATGCCTACATCGACATCCGGGCCACCACCAACATCAGCATGTGGCACAACGTCTCCGACGCGGCCCAGCGGCGCTACCGCCAGTACTACTGGGGCCCCATCCATCTGGCCCAGCGGTGCAACCACACCAAGTGGTCGGTCCTGCGCTACCCCAATGATGCCATGGCCCAGCTGGCAGGGGTGTCCACCGAGGAGTATGAGGACTTCTACTTCAAAGCCTGCCTGGTAGACTACGCCAAGATGGGCCGGGCCATGAAGCCCCTGGAGGAACTGATGAACCGGACCGACCGGGTGCGCATTGTATCACCTGGGACCGATCTCACTTTCTCCATCAAGGGGATCGGGTGCTACGGCATGCACGGAAACCGCAACATCCCCGACGGCGAAATCTACACCGCTCCGGTGAAGGACTCTGTAAACGGCCACATCACCTACAACTGCCCCTCCCCCTACGACGGCTTTCTCTTCCGGGATATGTACTTGGAATTCAAGGACGGCAAAATTGTAACGGCCACCAGCAACAACACGTCCTATATGAATGAAATTTTGGACATCGACGAAGGCGCGCGCTACATCGGCGAGTTTGCCCTGGGCGTCAACCCCGTCATCACCCACCCCATCGGCGACATTCTCTTTGATGAAAAAATTGCCGGCAGCTTCCATCTGACTCCGGGCAACAGCTACGACAACACCTCCAACGGCAACCACTCTGCGGTCCACTGGGATCTCATCCAGATCCAGACCCCGGAATACGGCGGCGGCGAAATCTGGTTTGATGATGTGCTCATCCGCAAGGACGGCCGGTTCCTGCCCACGGAGCTGCAGTGCCTCAACCCGGAAAATCTGCTGGATGACGAAAAGGAGGAAGGATAATGGACACCGTTGTAAACCGCCTGGTGCGGTATACCAAAGTATATAGTGAGAGCGACTACTACGGCCAGAGCGGCACCCCCAGTGTCCAGCGGGAATTCGATATGGCCCGGCTGCTGGTGGAGGAGATTCATGGTCTGGGGATCAACAACGCCTTTGTGGATGACACCTGCTACGTCTATGGCTGGGTTCCCGCCACGCCGGGCTATGAGCACCTGCCCGCCATCGGCCTCATTGCCCACATGGATACCACCCCGGACATGACAGGCAAGGACGTCAAACCCCAGATCATCCACTATGGTGGGGGCGACATCGTACTCAACCGGGAGCTCAACATCGTCATGGAGGCCGTGCAATTCCCGGAGCTTTCCAACTATGTGGGACAGGACCTGGTGTGCACCGACGGCACCACCCTCCTGGGGGCGGACGACAAGGCGGGCATTGCCATCATCCTCCAGGCAGTGGAAGAGCTGCTGGCCGAGCAGGCCCCCCACGGAAAGATCTGCCTGGGCTTTACCCCGGATGAAGAGATTGGCCGAGGGGCCAGCAATTTTGATGTGCCCGGCTTCGGCGCAGACTTTGCCTACACGGTGGACGGCGGAATCATTACCGACTATGAGTATGAGACCTTCAACGCCGCCATGGCGGAAGTGACCGTCCACGGTTTCAGCATCCACCCGGGCACCGCCAAGGACAAAATGAAAAACGCCCTGCTCATGGCCATGGAGTTTAACGCCCTCCTGCCCGCCCTGGAAACTCCTGGCCACACTGAGGGGTATGAGGGATTCTTCCACCTTCAGGAAATGGAGGGCAAGGTGGAGCAGGCCCGGATGGTCTACATCATCCGGGACCACAGCATGGAGCGCTTCCAGGAGCGCAAAGCGGCCTTTGAAAAGGCCGCGGCAGAGATGAATCGCCGCTATGGTGCCGGCACTTTTGAAGCTAAGGTGGAAGATCAGTACTACAATATGTATGAGCGGCTGAAGGACCACCAAGAAATTCTCTCCCTGGCCGAAGCAGCCATGCGTGCTGCCGGGATCGAGGCTCCCTCCCATTCTCCCATCCGCGGCGGCACCGACGGAAGCATGCTCACCTTCAAGGGGCTGTTATGCCCCAACCTGCCCACCGGAGGCCACAACGCCCACGGCCGCTTTGAGTACGTTCCCGTTCCTTCCCTGGAGATGGGGGTCAAAACCGTAAAGGCACTGGTCAGCGCAGCGCTGGTGGAAGAAATTATGGGCAAAAAGGAGGGCATCAGCCATGTATAAAGAGCGGATTCGCCGGGTGCTGGAGGCCCTGGAGCAGATGGGGCTGGAGCAGATGATCGTCTCCGACCCGGACAGCATCTGGTATCTCACGGGGTACTATGTGGAGCCCTTTGAGCGTCTCTTTGCCCTCTATCTGCGCAAGGACGGCAAGCACAAGCTATTTTTAAATAAGCTGTTCCCGGTGCCGGAGTGCCCCTATGCGCAGGTTTGGTTCTCCGATACGGATGACTGTCTGAACATCCTGGCCCAGCATGTGGACGGCACCCGCCCCATGGGCATCGACAAGGAGTGGCCCGCCCGGTTCCTGCTGCCGCTGATGGAGGCCCATCCCCAGTGCCGCTGCCTTCTGGCCTCCGACTGTGTGGACAACGCCCGGGCCTGCAAGGATGAGACGGAGCGAGCGCTTATGCGCCGGGCCTCTGCCATCAATGACCTGGTGATGGAGCGCACCGCCCAGTTCATCCGAGAGGGCATGACCGAGCGGGAGATCGCCGACTATATTGTATCCCAGTACGCCGCTGAGGGCTGCGACGGCCTGGCTTTCCAGCCCATAGTTTCCTTCGGCGCCCACGCAGCCGATCCCCACCACGAGGCGGACCAGACCCGACTGAAGCAGGGGGACTGTATCGTCATCGACACCGGCTGCCGCAAGGACCGCTACTGCTCGGACATGACCCGGACCTTCTTCTGCGGCCAGCCCGATCCCAAGCACGCCGCCATTCACGACCTGGTCCGGGAGGCCAATGAGATTGCCGAGGGTCTCATCCGCCCCGGCGTGCCCCTGTGTGAGCTGGACAAGGCCGCCCGAGAGCATATTGCCTCCGCGGGCTATGGGGAATACTTTACCCACCGTCTGGGCCACTTCATCGGCCAGACCGAGCACGAGAAAGGCGACGTCAGCCTGACTGCCGCCGACACCGCAAAGCCCGGATTGATTTTCTCCATCGAGCCGGGCGTCTACCTCCCGGGGGAATTCGGCGTGCGGGTGGAGGATCTGGTGCTGGTGACGGAGGACGGCTGCGAAATTCTCAACCATGTGGACAAGCACTGGAAGAGCGTAGGCTGTCTTCTCTCCTTGTGATGTTTGGAAAAGATACGACTGCGGAAAGGCAGGATATGGGCGCATGCGCCCATATCCTGCCGGGTTCTCTGCTGATCTACACTCACAGTGCATTTCTGTTCTCCTCCCTTCTTTTTCCGGGTTGGCTGTGATATAATTCTTAAATACCAAAGTAGGAGGGTACCCATATGAATCACTGGGAACGGATGCTGGCGGGGCTGCCCTATCAGGCCTGGAAAGATGGCCTGGATGTGGCCCGCCTGGAGAACAAAAAGAAAATTTTTGCCTTTAACAACATGCCCCCTCAAGGCTGGGAGCCTGTCACCGCCGCCTTGAAAGAGATTCTCGGAAAGACCGGAGAGGACGTGTACATCGAGGCCCCCTTCCACTGCGACTACGGCTTCAACATTGAGGTGGGGGAACACTTTTACGCCAACTATAACCTGGTCATTCTGGACATTTGCAAAGTGACCATCGGGGAATATGCCATGATCGGCCCCAATGTGGCCATCTATGCCGCCGGCCACCCCATCCACCCCCAGGCCCGAAACTCCGGCTATGAGTACGGCGCTCCGGTCACCATCGGGGACAATGTGTGGATTGGGGGCAACACCGTCATTCTACCCGGAGTAACCATCGGCAACAATGTGGTCATTGGGGCCGGAAGCGTGGTGGGGCACGACCTGCCCGACAACGTGGTGGCGGTTGGCAATCCCTGCCGGGTGGTCCGGGAAATTGAGGAGGAGGAGCGCCACTACTACCGCCGGGGCTGTCCCTTCGATGTGGACGACTACCTCACCCCCATGGGAGATCTGTAAGGAGGCAGGCACTTGACCAACCTCTTTGACTACCTCACCTGGCGGGGTGACCTGACCATGGATCAGGTACCCCTGTGCCCAGTGGATGCCCTGATTCTGTCCGCCCTGTCCTATGTCCACTTTGACGATCTCATCCCCAAGGGAGGCAGAAGTTCCATTTCCATCGGCCAGGCAGCTCAGGCTTACCTGGCCACACCGGTGGAGAAAAGGGGACGCTGCCGGTGTGAGGAGGATTTGAAGCTGCTCCGGGCTCTTATGGAAGCCCCCCGTTTTTCCCCTCTGCTCCTAAGCCACTATGAGGACCAGTTCATTCCGGAAGAGGAGACTCAGTTTGGCGCTCTGGCCATCTCCCTGCCCGACGGCTCCGCCTTTCTGGCTTTCCGGGGCACCGACGCCACACTGGTTGGCTGGAAAGAGGACTTTAATATGAGCTTCATGGACACCGTGCCCGCCCAGCGGGCGGCGGCGGACTACGCCCAGCGCTTTGCCGCCGCCTTCTCCGGCCCTGTGCGCCTGGGTGGGCACTCGAAAGGCGGAAATCTGGCAATCTTTGCCGCCGCCTCCCTTTCCGCTGCCCTTCGGTACCGGATTTTAGAGGTATACAGCTTTGACGGCCCGGGGTTTACCTCCTATCTTCTCTCTCAGCCCGGCTACCAGGAGCTGCTCACCCGGATTTTTACCTTTGTGCCCCAGTCCTCGGTGGTAGGTATGCTGCTGGAGCGAAAGGAGCCCTACACCGTGGTGCGAAGCGCCCGGGTGGGGATCTTTCAGCACGACCCCTATGCCTGGGAGGTGCTGGGGGGTGGCTTTGTCACCGCGGAGGAGGTCACCCCCGGCAGCCGCCTCACCGACCGGGCTGTGACCGCCTGGCTCTCCCAGCTCACTCCAGAGCAGCGGGAACAGGTGGTGGATACGGTATACGGACTTCTCTCCTCCGGAGATGCCAACCTCCTGGAGGAGACCTTCCAGCCCCAGAATCTGGCCGCTATTGTTCGGGCCCTGAAGGACACCCCGGGCAAGGATCTTTTGGCCGTCACCGACTCTTTGAGCCGTCTGGTACGCTCAGCCGCCCAGGCTATCCGTCAGGATACCCCATCGTCATAAAAAACCGGCTGTCTCGGAAGACAGCCGGTTCTTTATGCTTTTCGGGTGATTTTTGCCGTGTGCTTCACTTTGCCCAGGTCCCGGTTGCGCTGGTTGTGCCGCTCCACCAGTTTGGATATCTCTCCCTGCACCTGCTCCACCTCCGCCTGGAAGGTACGGGCAGACAGACGCAGGGCCCCGTGGCCCAGAATAATCATCTGCTCCAGGGCGTCGGAGGTGGCCACACGGACCCGGTGCTCCTTGCCCAGGTCGTAGGTGGCCTTTTCGATGTAGGCGTCCGCCGTCTCCGCCTCCTTGGTGTAGACCACATAGAGATTTCCCTTCTTCTCCACCGAGCCGGGATTTCCCTTCACCTTATAGGCGTCAAAGACCAGAATGACCACGCACTTGCGAAAGCCCTGGTAGTTGGACAGGATCTCCTCCAGAGCCCCCCGGGCAGCGGAGACATCCTGGGCGGCCAGCTTTTTCAGCTCTTCCCAGGCGAAGATAATGTTATAGCCATCCACCAGCAGATATTCCGGGCCGGTCTTCTGGTTTCGGATGGTATACTTCCCCTCGTCCAGACTGGTGCGGGCGGGTTTCTTTTGGGGCTGAAAGGCCTTGGTCTCCACCTTTCCATAGGTGCGCTCAAAAATGGCCTGGAGCTCCTTATCCTGCTCCAGACTGCCCCCGCGGTACTCCCTCTGTCCTCCGGCAGGGGCGGCAGGCTGGGGCGCTTCCGCTTCCCCTCCCAGGCGCAGGCCGCTGTCCACATGCATATAGTCCCGGACCTGGTCCCACTTGACTGTAAAACCACCCCCGTGGGCACAGAACACCGAATCCGGGGTGTTTTCCACATCCCGCTCCGGGTCATAGCCCAGCTGGGCTACAATCTCGTCCTGATTGGGGCAGGGTTCATATCCCCGCAGAGAACAGCTCAGCCGCCCCCGTCCCCGGGTATATGCGGTGACCTCCCGCCAGTAGTCTCGCATCCCCGCCACCGGGGCGTGGCCGGTGAGCAGGGAACTGTCTCCCTCCTGCTCCGGCGGCTCTACAGTACCTCCCATTCCCTGAATGTCCGTCATGGCCCGGCCCACACAATCAATGGGCACCTCCAGCTGGAAATTATAGTGGGGTTCCAGCAAAATACTCTCCGCCTGCATAAGGCCCTGACGTACCGCACGGTAGGTGGCCTGGCGAAAATCGCCCCCCTCCGTGTGCTTCACGTGGGCCCGCCCTGCCACCAGGGTAATGCTCAGATCGGTAATGGGGGCGCCGGTGAGTACGCCCCGGTGGCGCTTTTCCAGCAGATGGGTCAGCACCAGCCGCTGCCATTTGAGATCCAGCTGATCGGTGGGGCAGCTTGTCCCAACCCGAAGTCCGCTGCCCCGCTCTCCAGGCTCCAGAAGCAGATGGACCTCGGCGTAGTGGCGCAGGGGCTCAAAGTGTCCCACACCCTCCACAGCCTGGGTGATGGTCTCCCGGTAGACGATGTTCCCCACGCCGAAGGTCACCTCCACCCCAAACCGCTCCCGAATGAGACGGGTCATCACCTCCAGCTGCACTTCGCCCATAAGCTGCAGGTGGATTTCCTCCAGCGCCTCGTTCCACACCACCCGCAGCTGGGGATCCTCCTCCTCCAACTGACGCAGGTTGCGCAGCATGGCATGGCGGTCGCAGCCGGCGGGCAGCATCACCTGATAGGTGAGCACCGGCTCCAGCTCCGGTTCCCCGGCGGGGGGCTCCGCCCCCAGGGAATCTCCCGGGCGGGTCTGGGTGAGACCAGTGACGGCGCACACTGTCCCCGCCGGAGCTTCGTCCACCGTCTGATACTTGCTGCCGGAATAGATGCGGATCTGGTTGACCTTCTCCTGCCAGGCGGCGTCTTTTCCCTCCAAAAGAGTACGGACCTTCAGGCTGCCCCCGGTAACTTTTAAATAGGTGAGCCGGTCGCCGCCGTCCCGGGCAATTTTAAACACCCGGGCGGCAAACGCGCTGGGATATTCCCGCCGGGGTCCGTAGGCAGTCAGGCCGTCCATAAGGTTCTCTACCCCTTCCAGCTTCAGGGCAGAGCCAAAGTAGCACGGGAAAATAAGCCGCCGCTCTGCAAGGCTTGCCGCATCCTCCGCCGTCACTTTCTCCCCGGCCAAATAGCGTTCCAGCAGTCCCTCATCACAGGCAGCCAGGTCCTCCTGGATTGGGGAGAGCCCGCCGCTGAAATCGGTACAGCCTCCGTCCAGCTTTTTCCGCAGCTCCCACAGCACGTTCTCCCGGTCTGCCCCCGCCAGGTCCATTTTGTTGACAAAGAGGAAGGTGGGGATGTTATGCTTTTCCAGCAGCCGCCACATAGTACGGGTATGCCCCTGCACCCCGTCGGTGCCGCTGATGACCAGGATGGCACAGTCCAGCACCTGGAGGGTGCGCTCCATCTCCGCGGCAAAGTCCACATGGCCCGGGGTATCCAGCAAAGTGATGGCCCGCTCTCCCCAGGTAAGCTCCGCCTGCTTGGAGAAAATGGTGATTCCCCGCTCCCGCTCCTGGGCATCGGTATCCAGGAAGGCATCCTTGTGGTCCACCCGTCCCAGCCTGCGCACAGCCCCGCTGTGGTAGAGCATGGCCTCAGACAGGGTGGTTTTCCCCGCGTCTACATGGGCCAGAATTCCGACGATCAGCTTGTTCATGTCATACCCCGCTGTACTTTCATTGTTATCCGTTATCAGGATACCCTCTTTCGCGGTCTTCTGTCAAGGGAGCCTTCCCATACCCATGCCTCTGCCGCCGCATCCCATAGCCCGCAGCGTCAGCCTTCCCCGCTGCTGTTTACAGAACACAAGGGGCACCATTTCTTAATTTTTCTTATTTTTTGCCCCGCCGCTTTTCTTGTCTGCAGGTTTTGGATCAGGCAAGGCATTACATTTTTCCACTAAAACAGCATATTTTTTCATTTTGATAGGTCTCATATCCAAAAAACTGGCCTGTTCTCGTTTTCCTTCCCAGCAATCTTTGGGGTGGACATTTCCCGCTATTTCGCTTATCATTAATTGTCAAGCTTTGTAGAAAGGAGCCGCACCATGCTTTATCATGCTCTTTGGGTCTTTTTTATTTACGCCTTCCTGGGCTGGTGTACCGAGGTGAGCTACGCCGCCACCAAAACCGGGAAATTTGTGAACCGCGGTTTTCTGAACGGTCCATGGTGCCCAATCTACGGCTTCGGCGTGGTCATTGTGCTGGCCTTTCTGGAACCTTTAAAGAACAACCTGTTTGTGCTGTTTCTGGGCTCGGTGGTGCTCACCTCCGCTCTGGAGTGGCTTACCGGCTTTTTGCTGGAAAAGCTCTTTGCCCAGCGGTGGTGGGACTATTCCAACGAACCCTTCAATCTCAGCGGCTACATCTGCCTTCGGTTTTCCCTGGCCTGGGGCTTTGCCTGCCTCTTTGTGATCAAGCTTCTCCACCCAACGGTTCTGCTCCTGATCCGCCTGATCCCTCACCTGGTGGGGCTCATTCTGCTGGGTATCCTCGGGGTGGTCATGGTCATCGATCTGGCGGCCACGGTCTCTGCCATTGCCAAGCTCAACCGCCGTCTGGCTCTGATTGATGAGATGGCCGGGCGCATTCGGGAGGCCTCCAACGACTTTGGAGAGGATCTGGCCGAGCGCGTGCTGGATGCAGCAGAAAAAGGGGCCGATTGGCGGGACGATCTGGAAGAGCTCTCCGACCGGCTCTCCCAGCGCCGGGAGGCGTTTTCAGACGACCTGGATGAGCTGAAAGACGATTTCCAGGCCCGCCTGGAGGCCCGCAGAGCTCAAAACCGCCGGCAGCTCCAGGAGTGGAAGGACAGCATCCAGGCTCTCATGGACAAAGAGAGCTTTGGCCAAAAACGCCTGCTGAAGGCCTTCCCCTCTTTGCGCTCTCTGGAGCACAAGGCGGCTATGGACCGCCTGCGCCGTCACCAGAATCACTCCTGACGGCATCGGTTTTTCGTTGATATTTTAAAAACTCCGTGATATAATATTGAAGATAACATTATAAGAAAGGGATCTCGCCCATGGAAGAAATTCAGGAGCTTCGCAGGCGTATGCAGGAGGAGCGGCCCACCCGGTGGGAGGATCTGCCTGACATCGCCCTCTATATGGATCAGCTCATCTCCTATATGCCCAGGCAGCTGATCCGCTTTGACCAGAGCACCCCTCTCACCTCCGCTATGGTCAACAACTACATCAAAGACGGCCTGGTCCCCCGGGCAGAAGGAAAGCGGTATGGCCCGGAGCACCTGGGCTATCTCACCGCTGTGGTGGCTCTGAAGCAAATCTTATCCGTACGGGACATCGGCGCGCTGTTAAATGCCGGACGAAAAACGGGAAAAAGCTCCCCGGAGCTCTATGACTATTTCTGCCAGGCTCTGGACCGTGCTCTCAATGACACCGCCCAGGCTATTGACCCGGAAGCAACCGAGCAGGACCTGGCCCGTATGGCCCTGGACTTTGCCCTGCGCAGCTACGCCAATCAGCTGGCCTGCGCCCGGATTCTGGATGTTCTCCAGCCACGGGACGAGAAGGGTAAACGGAAATAAAGGGATCCCCCTTTTGATATTTGACGCAAGGAGAGATTGCAATGTCTGATTTTGTCATTTTGACCGACTCCTCTGCCGACCTTGAAGCCAACATGGTCCGGCAGCTGGACGTTCAAGTCCTTCCCCTCAGCTTTTCCATGGGCCAGCAGATCTATCACAACTACCCCGATAACCGGGAGATGGATCCCCATGCCTTCTACCAGCTCCTCCGTCAGGGGCAGGCTGCTACCACTTCCGCCATCAATGTGGCCCAGTACACCGATGCCCTGGAGCCCCTGCTCCAGGCCGGGAAGGATGTGCTGATCCTGGCCTTCTCCTCCGGTCTGTCCACCACCTATAATTCCTCCCGGATTGCGGTGGAAGAGCTGTCTGAGAAGTACCCGGAGCGGAAGATCTACACGGTAGACACCCTGTGTGCCTCCCTGGGACAAGGCCTGCTGGTCTATCTGGCCGTCAAGGAACGGGAAAAGGGCCGGTCCATTCAGGAGGTTCGGGACTGGGTGGAGGAAAACAAGCTCCACATGTGTCACCAGTTCACGGTGGATGACCTGCACTTTCTAAAGCGGGGCGGACGTATCTGCGCCACCACCGCGGTGGTGGGCCCCATGCTCCAGATTAAGACCGTCCTCCACGTGCACAATGAGGGCCACCTCATCAACATTGCCAAGGCCCGCGGCCGCCAGGCATCCCTGAAGGCCCTGGTGGACAAGATGGAGAAAACCGCCATCGATCCCGCCAATCAGGTGGTCTTCATCAGCCATGGCGACTGCCTTGAGGATGCCCAGACGGTGGAAAAGCTGGTAAAGGAGCGGTTTGGGGTGAAGGAAGTCTACATCAACTATGTGGGCCCCGTCATCGGCGCCCATTCCGGCCCTGGCACCCTGGCGCTGTTCTATGTAGGGTCTGAGCGCTGAACAAGTTTACCAACCGATAAGGAGGTCTCGCTTTGGAGGATATCAAATGGCTGGAGGTGGCCGTCAACACCGCCCCGGACAAACTGGATGAGGTATGCGCTAAGTTGACCGCCGCCGGGATGGACGGCCTGGTCATCGAGGATGAGGGAGAGTTTCTCCGCTTTTTGGAGCAGAACAAGCAATACTGGGACTATGTGGACCAAGAGCTGCTGGATAAGATGAAGGGCGTCACCCGGGTGAAGTTCTATGTCACCGACGACGAGGACGGAAAAAAACAGCTGGCTCAGTATATTCACGGCCTGGACTGGGAATATACCGTCACTCCCCTCAGCGATAACGACTGGGCATACAGCTGGCAGAAGTATTATAAGCCCCTGGAGATCGGCACACGGCTCTACGTGGTGCCCCAGTGGATGCGGGACGACCCCGTTCCTGATGGCCGGGTTCCCTTTTATCTGAACCCCGGCCTCACCTTCGGCACCGGCTCCCACGCCTCCACCCAGCTGTGTCTGGAGGGCGTGGAGGAACACACCAAAGCCGGGCGGGCCGTGCTGGATCTGGGCTGCGGCAGCGGTATTTTGTCCATCGCCGCTCTGTGCCTGGGGGCCGGGGATGCGGTGGCCGTGGACATTGATCCCAAAGCGGTGGATGTGGCCTATGAAAACGCGGCTCTCAACGGCATCGGCAAAGACCGCTACACCGTCCGGGCAGGGAATGTCCTTTCGGATGCTGCCCTGGCCCGGGAACTGGCCCAGCGGCAGTACCACCTGGTTCTGGCCAACATTGTGGCCGACGTAATCATCCCCCTGGCTCCCCACGTACCTCCTCTGCTGGAGGAGGATGGGGTGTTCCTCTGCTCGGGAATCATCGACACCCGGGCCCACGAGGTGGAAAACGCCCTTCGCCAGGCAGGTCTGAAGCTGACCCGCAAGCGGGAGAAAAACGGCTGGGTGGCTCTGGAGGCAACAAAATAAAAGAAGGCTGGAACGGAGCTTCCGTTCCAGCCTTTTCGTTTTATGCCAGGGCCTTCTTCAGGTCTTCCACTCGGTTGAGCTTTTCCCAGGGCAGATCCAGATCGCTGCGGCCGAAGTGGCCATAGGCGGCAGTCTGCCGGTAGATGGGCCGGCGCAGGTCCAGATCCCGGATGATGGCAGCAGGGCGCAGGTCAAAGACCTTCTCCACCGCCTCCTCCAGCTTGCTGTCAGAGACCGTACCGGTGCCGAAGGTGTCTACCCGCACAGAGACGGGACGGGCCACGCCGATGGCGTAGGCCAGCTGCACATGGCAGCGCTTGGCCAGGCCGGCGGCCACCACATTCTTGTCCACCCAGCGGGCAGCATAGGCCGCGGAGCGGTCCACCTTGGTGGGGTCCTTGCCGGAGAAGGCGCCGCCGCCATGGGGGGCGCTGCCGCCATAGGTGTCCACAATGATCTTACGTCCGGTAAGGCCGGAGTCACCCTGAGGGCCGCCCACCACAAAGCGTCCGGTGGGGTTCACATAGATCTTGGTCTGGTCATCCAGCAGCTCCTTGGGAAGAATGGGCTTGATGACCAGCTCGATCATGTCCTTGCGGATCTGCTCCAGTTCGACCTCAGGGCCATGCTGGGTGGAAACCACCACCGCGTCAATGCGCTTGGGGGTGTCGTCCTCGTTATATTCCACGGTAACCTGGGTCTTGCCGTCGGGCCGGAGATAATTTACCTGGCCCTCCTTGCGCACCTTCGTCAGCTGGATGGCCAGCTTGTGGGCCAGGGAGATGGGCAGGGGCATAAGCTCAGGGGTCTCATCACAGGCGTAACCAAACATCATGCCCTGATCTCCGGCGCCGTTGTCCAGCCCGTCGTCCTGCTCGCCCTCCTTGGCTTCCAGACATTTGTCCACGCCCATGGCGATGTCGGGGGACTGCTCGTCAATGGAGGTGATCACCGCACAGGTGTCGCAGTCAAAGCCGAACTTGGCCCGGTCATAGCCGATGTCCCGCACCACTTCCCGGGCAATTTTGGGGATATCCACATAGCAGTTGGTGGTAATTTCACCCATCACATGGACAAGTCCGGTAGTCACCGTAGTCTCGCAGGCCACCCGGGACATGGGGTCCTTGGCCAGCATAGCGTCCAGCACCGCGTCGGAAATCTGGTCGCAGATCTTATCGGGATGTCCCTCGGTGACCGATTCAGAAGTAAAAAGTCTCTTTGCCATAATTCCATTCCTTTCTTGTTGTCGGGAGGATGAAAAACGCTCCGCCAGGCGGCGGAGCGTTGCGTTGTTATGCACCCTCATCTTGCGATACACTACCGCCGGATTTGGCACCTTGCCGAAGGCAGGTTGCCGTGGTTTCATAGGGCCGGTCCCTCAACCACTCTTGATAAGGCTATTGAGTTGTCTTGGACGATTATAGCAGGTTTTTGCCATTTGTCAACTGCTTTCCGCATTTCTCTCCAAAACTCTTTGCTCCAGCTCCAGCAGACGCCGTTTCATGTCGATTCCCCCTGCATAGCCGGTGAGGGTCCCGTTTGCTCCCACCACCCGGTGGCAGGGCACCACAATCCACATGGGATTTTTCCCATTGGCCGCCCCCACTGCCCGCACCGCGTTTGGACTGCCCACCCTACGGGCAATATCCCCGTATGTACAGGTCTGTCCGTAGGGGATGGTCTCCAGCGCTGCCCAGACCCTTTTTTGGAACTGCGTCCCCCGCAGCTCATAGGGGAAATCAAACTCTGTTCGCTGACCGGAAAAATACTCCTGCAGCTGACGAAACACCTCTTGAGTCAACTGGGTACGCTCCCCCGTTTCTTCCGTGGGCTCCACCGTGCGCAGGCGCAGCAGAACATTCCCCTCATAGTCCATGCGGACAGGGCCAAAGGAGCTCTCATAAATGGCAAAACCGGGCATCGTCTTCCCCTCCTCCTTGGTTTGCCTCATTATAGCGCAGATTTCGTCCAAAAGGCAAGAAAAACCCGGACTCATAGATGGAGTCCGGGTTTGGGATGTAATTGGAATTACTGCTCCAGGCTGTGCTGCTGGACCAGGACGGGGTTGACCCCTACCTTCTTGCCATTTTCGTAGATGTAGAAGCCGGCGCCGCTCTTGCGGCCCAGGAAACCGGCGGTAACCATTTTCCGCAGGATCATAGAGGGGTGGTACTTCTCGCCGTACTCCTTGGACAGAACGTTCATAACATTCAGCAGGATATCCAGACCGATCATGTCGGCCAGCTCCAGGGGCCCCATGGGGTGGTTGCAGCCCAGCTTCATGCCGTTGTCCATATCCTCCACGCTGCCGATGTTGGAGCCCACGATGACACAGGCCTCGTTGAGCATGGGCAGCAGGGCCCGGTTCACAATAAAGCCGGGCTTATCGTCGGAGAGGATCAGGGTCTTGCCCATCTTCTCACCCACGGTCTTGATCTCGCTGAGCACTTCCTGATCGGTGAGCAGGCCGTAGATGACCTCACACAGGCGCATCTTGGGCACGGGGGAGAAGAAGTGCATGCCGACCACACGAGAGGGGCGCTTGGTGGCGGAAGCCAGAGCGGTCAGGGAGATGGAGGAGGTGTTGGAGGCGAAGATGGTGTGAGGAGGACAGACCTCTTCCAGCTGCTGGAACACCTTCTGCTTGGCCTCCAGGTTCTCAAAGACGGCCTCGATCACCAGGTCCGCATCCTTGGCGCCCTCAATGGTGATATCCAGAGCCAGGTGGGGCAGAGCGGCGTCCATGGCCTCCTGGGTCATGCGGCCCTTCTCCACTTCCCGCTCCAGGGCCTTCTGGATGCCCATCTGAGCCCGCTCCAGAGCCTCCTGGCGCTGGTCGTTCAGTACTACATCGTATCCGTTGACAATAGCGGTCTGGGCAATGCCGCTGCCCATGAGGCCGGCGCCCACTACAAAGATTTTCTGGATTGCCATGGCAATTATCCCCTTTTCTTTCCATTTATTTTTTGTTTCGGTTCATCTTCCGCCCTTCCAAAACAGAAGACGCAACCAGCTTTCGCCGCTATCTTAGCACATCAATTGCCGCACGTCTCAGCATAAATGGGCCTAAAGTATGCAGATATTATGATTTCAAGATTTTCTCCAAAATTTACCCAGGCGGAGAAGCATTTTGTAGGCGTTTTCCCTTAATAACGGTTGAGGGCGGCAGATCCGTCATCCGTTCCTTTTTCAATGCGGCGGACAACCGCCCAATATCCATATTCCTTGTTCACCTGGATAAAAAACCGCTCTCCCACCTTTTTCCCCAACAGGGCGGAGCCCATGGGGGACTCCTTGCTGATGAGGCCATGGAGCACATCCTGGCGCACCGTGGTTACCACCTGCCAGGTCTCCTCCTCATCGTCCTCCTCCAGATAGACGGTGACCTTGTCGTAAAGGCCCACCGCATCAGCGGCGGAGTGGTCCTCATAGACCCGTGCTGTCTTGATCATGTTCTCCAGATAGCGGATTCGGCTTTCGTTCTTGCTTTTCTCCTGCTTTGCGGCTTTATACTCAAAGTTTTCGCTCAAATCTCCGAAGGAACGGGCCACCTTCACCTCCTCCAGCAGCTGGGGACGCAGGGTAATGCGCCGGTAGTCCAGCTCCTCTTTCATCTTCTGGATGTCAATTTTGGTCAGTTCATTATGCATACCGTGTTCACTTCAATCTTATGGTTTCTTACGCCTTCCACCCGGCCAGATAATCCTTCTGTTCCTGGGTAAGCATATCGATGGACAGCCCCATGGCAGCCAGCTTCACCCGGCCGATCTGGTCGTCAATCTCGTCGGGAACGAGATAGACCTTCTTCTCCAGATCCTGGCGGTGCTTGGCCAGCCACTCCAGGCTGAGGGCCTGAACGGCAAAGGACATATCCATAATCTCGGCGGGGTGGCCGTTGCCCGCGGCCAGATTGACCAACCGGCCCTCGCCCAACACGTTGAGGGTACGGCCATCCTTCAGGCGGAAGCCCTCGATGTTCTCTCGGCGGGGGAAGCGCTCCACAGCCATCTCCCCCAGGGCCGCCACATCCACCTCACAGTCGAAGTGGCCAGAGTTGCAGAGGATGACGTTGTCCTTCATCATTTCAAAATGCCGCTGGACAATCACGTCCTTGCAGCCGGTGGCGGTAACAAAAATATCACCGATCTTGGCCGCCTCGTCCATGGGCATGACCCGGAAACTCTCCATGGTGCCCTCCAGCGCCTTGAAGGGATCCACCTCACAGACCACAACGTTGGCACCCATGCCCTTGGCCCGCATAGCAATGCCCTTGCCGCACCAGCCGTAGCCGGCCACCACCACGGTCTTGCCCGCCACAATGAGGTTGGTGGTATTCATAATGGCGTTCCAGGTGGACTGGCCGGTACCATATTTGTTGTCGTAGTAGTGCTTCGCCTTGGCATCGTTCACGGCCATCATAGGACAGGGCAGAATGCCCTCCCGCTCCCGGGCATAGAGGCGGTGGATCCCGGTGGTGGTCTCCTCGCAGCCGCCGAAGAGCCGGTCGCCATACTGGGCGCACTTGCCCCCCAGCAGGTTCACCAGGTCTCCCCCATCGTCCACAATCAGATGGGGACGGCACTTCAGGGTCTCCACTAGCAGATCCTCATACTGCTGAGGGGTCACTCCGTGCATGCCGTAGGTATCCACACCCATCTCCGCCACAGCGGCAGCCACATCGTCCTGGGTGGACAGAGGGTTACAGCCGGTGAGGTGAACATCGGCGCCGCCCTCCCGGAGCACAAGCCCCAAATTGGCGGTTTTGGCCTCCAAGTGGACAGAAACCGCAATCGTCAGCCCTTCAAAAGGCTTCTCCCGGCGAAAGCGCTCTTCAATTTTCCCCAGCGCGGGCATAAAATCCCTCACCCACTGGATTTTCTGCCGTCCCGAAGGAGCCAGGGACATATCTCGTACAATGCTCATGGCAAATGCCTCCAAATGATTTTGTTAGGGGTTTTCTGTCCCCTATTTTATCATACTTTCCGCCGTAAAAAAAGCGGTTTTTCTTCACTCAGAAATGTTTACACTTTAGATATAGACATTTTACTTAAAAATGGATACAATATCTTTTACTTGAATTATGATGAAATGAGGAGACTTTTTCATGAAAGCCATTTCCCGCGGTTTGAGCAAATTCTGCTACAACCATCCAAGACTGGGAATCCCTGAACTGATGAAGTATATCGCTCTGGGCAATGTGTTTGTCTTTGTGGCAGATATGCTCACCAGCAACATGGCCACCGCCTTTCTGGACTTTTATCCCCAACTGATTTTACAGGGCCAGGTGTGGCGGCTGATCACCTTTATCTTCGTTCCCCTGGACACCGGCGCATCCTCTCCCTTTGGGCAGACCTTCCTCTTTGCCTTGTCCACCTTCTTCTACTACTGGATCGGCACCGCTCTGGAGCGGCAGTGGGGAACCACTCGGTTTACCGTGTTTTATGGACTGGGTGTCATCTTCAATATCATTGCGGGCTTTATTATTTACGCCGTTTTCCGCAGTCAGCTGAGCGCGGTTGGCACCCTCACGCCAGATCAGATTCAGAATCTTCTGACCTTTGCCTCCACCGCCAGTATGTCCTACGTAAACATGTCCATGTTCTTCTCCTTCGCCACCCTCTACCCCGACATGCAGGTTATGCTCTATGGCATCATTCCTCTGAAGGTAAAATGGCTGGCCTGGCTGGACGTGGTGTTCTTTGTATGGGAAATCGGTTCCGCTCTCTTCAGCCGCCAGTGGATCATGGCTCTGGTGCCCATCATCGCCATTCTTAACTACCTGTTCTTTTTCTGGGAAGATCTGGTCTCCATGGTCAATCGGAACCGGGTGCGGGTACAGCACAGAACCTCCGCCCAGACCATCAACTTCAAAAAGGCCCAGAAGGACCTGAAAGAGCGCAGGGGTTATCTCCACAAGTGCTCCGTGTGCGGCATTACCGACCAGGACGATCCCAATATGGAGTTCCGCTACTGCTCCAAATGCAACGGCTATTACTGCTACTGCGCCAACCACATCAACAACCACACCCACATCCAATAACAAACCGGGACGTCCTGACCAGGGCGTCCCGGTTAAATAAAAACAGGTACGCACAAACATGTGCGTACCTGTTTTTTATGAGCTCGATCGGTATTATGCCGTAACTACCAGCTGGCCATTTTCCATATCCACAGTCAGGCGCTGACCGCTCTCCACCTGATCGGCAATGATCTTTCGGCTGATGAGGGTCTCCACCGTGTGCTGGAGATACCGGCGCAGGGGACGGGCACCATAGATGGGATCGTAGGCACTGTCAATGATAAAGTCCTTGGCAGCAGACGTGAGCTCCACGGTGAGCTGCTTATCCTCCAGGCGGCGGTTGATGTCGGCCACCATCAGGTCGATGATGTGGGTCACATTCTCCTTGGTCAGAGGCTTGTAGAAGACGATCTCGTCCA
The DNA here is from genome assembly GCA_944385695.1 of uncultured Oscillospiraceae bacterium. Taxonomy (GTDB): domain Bacteria; phylum Bacillota; class Clostridia; order Oscillospirales; family Oscillospiraceae; genus Lawsonibacter. The sequence goes on from CALWYG010000140.1 coordinate 22,477, forward strand.
GACGGTTGAGGAACTCCGGCCGGAAGGAACGCTTCAGAAGCTCGTTGACCTGATTGCGGGCTTCCAGAGAAATCTCTCCGTCCGCCCCAATGCCGTCCAGCAGGAACTGGGAACCCAGGTTGGAGGTGAGGATGATAATGGTGTTTTTAAAGTCCACCGTGCGGCCCTGGCTGTCAGTGATCCGGCCGTCGTCCAGCACCTGGAGCAAAATGTTGAACACATCGGGGTGGGCCTTCTCCACCTCATCAAAGAGGATGACAGAATAGGGCTTACGCCGCACAGCCTCGGTGAGCTGGCCGCCCTCCTCATAGCCCACATAGCCCGGAGGTGCACCGATCAGACGAGAGACGGAGAATTTCTCCATGTACTCGGACATGTCGATACGCACCAGGTTCTTTTCGCTGTCAAACAGAGCCTCGGCCAGGGTCTTGGCAAGCTCCGTCTTGCCCACGCCCGTGGGGCCCAGGAACAGGAAGGATCCAATGGGCTTGTTGGGGTCAGCAATCCCGGCGCGGCTTCTCAAAATGGCCTCAGAGACCAGGCGTACCGCTTCGTCCTGGCCCACCACACGCTGGTGGAGGATGTCCTCCAGGTGCAGCAGCTTCTCCCGCTCGCCCTCCATCAGACGGGCCACGGGGATGCCGGTCCAGCGCTCGATGATCCGGGCAATCTCCTCCTCGGTAACCTTGTCCCGCAGCAAAGAGCGCTGCTTACTCTCATTGGCAATCTGCTCCTCAGCCTCCAGGGCTTTCTTCAGCTCAGGAATTCTGCCGTACTGGAGCTCGGCGGCACGGTTCAGGTCGTACTCCCGCTGGGCTTTCTCCAGCTGGGCATTGGCCTGCTCCAGGTCCTCCCGGAGCTTCTGCACCTTGCCGATGGCGTTTTTCTCATTATCCCACTGGGCCTTCTTGGCGTTGAATTCCTCCCGCATGTCGGAGAGCTCCTTTTGGATCTCCGCCAAGTGCTCCTGAGAAAGTTTATCCGTCTCCTTCTTTAGGGCAGCCTCCTCGATTTCATGCTGGATGATTTTCCGCTGAATCACATCCAGCTCGGTGGGCATGGAGTCCATCTCGGTGCGGATCATGGCACAGGCCTCGTCCACCAGGTCGATGGCCTTATCGGGCAGGAACCGGTCGGTAATATAGCGGTTGGAGAGGGTGGCGGCGGCAATGATAGCGCCGTCGGTGATCTTCACGCCGTGATAGACCTCATAGCGCTCCTTCAGGCCACGGAGAATGGCAATGGCATCCTCCACGGTGGGCTCGTTTACCATCACCGGCTGGAACCGCCGCTCCAGGGCGGCGTCCTTCTCGATATACTGGCGATACTCGTTGAGGGTGGTGGCGCCGATGCCGTGCAGCTCGCCGCGGGCCAGCATGGGCTTGAGCAGGTTGCCCGCGTCCATGGAGCCCTCGGTCTTGCCCGCGCCCACAATGGTGTGCAGCTCATCGATGAAGAGGATGATCTTGCCCTCGCTCTTCTTCACCTCGTTGAGGACCGCCTTCAGCCGCTCCTCAAATTCGCCCCGGTACTTGGCGCCGGCAATGAGGGCGCCCATATCCAGGGAGAAAATGGTTTTGTCCTTCAGGCTGGCGGGTACATCACCCTTGACAATGCGCTGAGCCAGTCCTTCGGCGATAGCCGTCTTGCCCACGCCGGGCTCGCCGATCAAAACGGGGTTATTCTTGGATTTCCGGCTCAGAATGCGGATGACATTACGGATTTCGTCATCCCGGCCGATCACCGGGTCCAGCTTGTTCTGCCGGGCCCGCTCCACCAGGTCGGCGCCGTACTTTTTCAAGGCATCGTAGGTCTCCTCCGGGTTGTCGGAGGTGACCCGCTGATTACCCCGTACGCTGGCCAGGGCCTGCATGACCTTTTCCCGGGTCACGTTATAGGTGCGGAAGAGCTCCTTCAGGTTGGCGTTGGGCCGCTCCAGAAGCCCCAGGAACAGGTGCTCCACCGAGATATATTCGTCCTTCATGGCCGAAGCTTGCTCCTGGGCGGCGTTCAGGCAGCGGTCCACATCCTGGGCCACATAGACCTTGTCCGCCTCCCGTCCGCCTCCGGACACCTTGGGCAATTTGTTGACCAGGCCGGCGGCTGCCGCCTGGAAGCTGGGCACCGTCATGCCCATGGCTGTCAGCAGTTGGGGAATAAAGCCCTCTTGGTCACTCACCAGAGCCAGAAGCAGGTGCTCCTGCTCAATCTGCTGGTTCCCATACTGGGCCGCAAGATCCTGGGCCCCCTGAATGGCGGCCAGGGATTTTTGGGTAAATTGATTCATGTTCATATGGAACACTCCTTTCGTGGAACAATCTGCGGTATGGTCTCAGTATAAACCGGCCCAGGAGGAATTTCATGAACAAACTATGAATTTTTAGCACTCTCTTTTGACGAGTGCTAAAACTTGTTTAACAAAAAGCCCCAGGCGCCAGCCCGGGGCTTTCGACTGCTTTGGTTGGGAAACGGAGAGCTTACTCCTCGTCCGCCTCTTCCTCTTCCTCATTCTCGGATAGGTCCATGGCATAGCGGGAGCCGCACTTGGGGCACTCCACCTCACCGTCGGCCAGCGCCTCGTCGTCAATGACCAGGGTCTCGCCGCAGGTGGGGCACTCCACCTCGAACCAGTCGTCGTCGTAGTCCTCTTCGTCGTCCTCGTCCTCGTCAAAGACCACGTCTTCCACATCGGCCAGGTCGTCGGAGAGCACATCGATCTCCTCACCCAGGTTCAGGGCGTTTTCTTCCAGGTCCTCCACGGACATGGCCAGCTCCTCCAGGATGCCGATCATCACGGAGATGAGCTTACCCTCCTTGGACTTCTCAGTATCCAGGTTCAGGCCCTCAGCAAGGCCCTTCAGATAGGCGACTTTTTCGGAAATAGTCATAGTCGTTCTCCTTTTCTGCCGCGTTTTCGCGCGGCTCATGCTGTTCGCGACGGCTCATGCGCTTCAGTTATCACGCCTCGCCTGCTCATGGGCTCGGGCGCTTAAGCCTTGCAGCGCTCCAGATACTCGCCGGTACGGGTGTCGATCTTGATCTTATCGCCGGGATTGATGAACAGGGGGACCTTGATCTCAGCGCCGGTCTCCAGGATAGCGGGCTTGGTCACGTTGGTGGCAGTGTCGCCCTTGAAGCCGGGATCGGTCTCAGTGACCTCCAGATCCACGAAGTTGGGGGGCTCCACACCGAAGACGCTGCCCTTGTAGGACATAATCTTGCAGGTCATGTTCTCCTTGACGAACTTGAAGCTGTCACCCAGCAGATCCTTGCCGATGGGCAGCATATCGTAGGTCTCCATGTCCATGAAGTAGTACAGGTCGCCGTCGTTATAGCTGTACTCCATGTCCTTGCGCTCCACGAAAGCCTGCTCAAACTTGGCAGTGGGGTTGAAAGAAGTCTCGGTCACACCGCCGGTGATGATGTTCTTCATCTTGGTGCGCACAAAAGCAGCGCCCTTACCGGGCTTCACGTGCTGGAACTCAACCACCTGCATGACCTTACCGTCCATCTCGAAGGTCACGCCGTTGCGGAAATCACTGGCAGAAATCATTGGCATAGGAATCATCCTCCATAGTATTATAACTTATGCTGATTCATTTTACCCTATTTTTCCCCCTTTGACAAGGGGGTTAGGGGAGAATTGCAGGCTTTCCCCGTAATTTTTTCCCACCAGACCCATCCATATTCCGCCGGTTCCTTTCCCGCCAGAGGGACGGAGCAAATTTTTATCCGCGGCGGTGTATAAACTCTTTCAGCTCTACGCCCTGGGCCTGGAGTGCCGCCAGGTAGAGCACCAGGGCAAAGGATACGGTGGCCGCCCCCGCCCAGACCGGGGACATTCCGCCGTCCTTCAGCACCCGGAACAACAGATTTCCCACCAGGGCAGAGAGCAAACTGGCCAGAGCAGGGGCCGTCATCCACCGGAACAGTTCCAGCCGTACCCCGGTGCGCCGGTGAATCCAGTAGAGGAACAGCACCAGCTCCAGGGCAGTGGAGGCCACCGCTCCCGCCACATAGCCTCCCATCCCCACTCCCGGCAGCGGTACCAGCGCCAGGGTAAAC
>CALWYG010000141.1 GCA_944385695.1 uncultured Oscillospiraceae bacterium
CCGGCTCCGTCCAGCTGTCCCAGACCCTCACCCTGGGGCAGGCCGCCGAGCTGCTGGACGGCGCGCTGGACGTGATGGCCGGACGGGAGGACGGCTGGTTCTTCTGGTAACGCCCCCCTGATCCCCGGCGGAGCGCCCCCTTGCCCTTCTTCGCCTCCCCGTGTATAATGGAGCCATCACAGGGAGGGGGCGTCGCTATGGAGCTGCGGGAGGCCGCATGGTCTGATTTGGACGAGTTGATGGCCTTTTACCAGGAGATGAGCCGGGTGCTGGACAAGAAGGATTTTCTGCCCCAGGGCAACCGGGGCGGCTTTCCCGCCCGGGAGATGGTCCGGGAGGCCATCGGGGCGCACGGGCAGTTTGTGGGGGTGGAGGATGGCCGCATCGTGGCGGCCTATCTCCTGAACCACCGCTGCGACAGCGCCTACCGCACCGTGACCTGGGGGGTGGACGCGCCCCCGGAGGAGGTGCTGATCCTCCACGCCCTGCGGGTGCTGCCCCAGTACGGCGGCCGGGGGTACGCCAGACGGCTGGTGGAGCACGCCATTCAGACCGCCCGGGCCAGGGGGCAACGGGCGCTGCGCCTGGATGTGGCCCAGGGCAACGACCAGCCGGAGCAGCTCTACCGCTCCTGCGGCTTTCAGCTGGCCGGGACGGCGACCATCTACTATGAGGACATTGGGGTTCCCATGCCCTTCCACCTGCTGGAGCTGGTCCTGTGAAGGGGCCGGGACCGCAAACAATACCCGCCCCATCCGGCATAGCCGGATGGGGCGGGCTGTTCGTCTCTTCAGTCCTCGTCGGCGGCCGCGTCGTACATGGGGCGGCTGCCCCCCTGGGCGGTCTGCCCGGCGGACACGCCGGCGGCGGCCCGGAACCGGGCCCGGGACTTTTTGATCTCGTCGTAGGCCTCGGCCACTGCCTCCTCGGTGCGGCGCAGAGCATCCTCGCAGTACTCATTGGCAGAACGCTTCAGATCTCGGCTGCGCTCCTCCGCCTGCTGCATCATCTCGTTGGCACGCTGGCGGGCCTGCTGCGTGATGGCCTCGTCAGAAATCATCTGCCGGGCCCGGTCCTCCGCGGCCTTAATAATGGCCTCCGCCTTATACTTGGCCTCGTTCTCCAGCTCCGCCCGGCGGGCCATCATCTTCCGGGCCTCAGAGAGCTCAGTGGGGAACTGGCTGCGCACATCGTCAATAAGGTCCAAAGCCCGGTCCCGTTCAATGACGCATTTATCGCTGGACAGCGGGGCATTCTTTGCCTCATCGATCATCTCAAAGAGCATATCCAGTAATTCTTCCACACCGCTTGCCATGGCGTTTAACCTTCCTTTCCTTCCATTTCCCTCATGCGCCGGTTCACATCATCCACAATCTCCCTGGGAATGAACTCCGCCAGGTCGGCCCCATACCGGGCCATCTCCTTGACAATGGTGGAGCTGAGGTAGGTATATTTTTCGCTGGAAGCCAGGAACATGGTCTCCAGCTGAGGATTCAGCTTCCGGTTGATCACCGCCATCTGGACTTCCTGCTCATAGTCCGACACAGCCCGCAGGCCCTTGACCACCACATGGGCATCCCGGCGCTTGGCATAGGCGGCCAGAAGTTCCCGGGACAGGTCCACCTCCACGTTGGAAAAGCGCTCTGTGGCCCGACAAAGCATCTCTACCCGCTCCTCCGGAGTGAACATGCCCGTCTTTTTGGAGTTGATCATCACGCACACGATTACCTTGTCAAAACAGGCGGCAGCCCGCTTAATGATATTCAGGTGCCCCAGGGTGACTGGGTCAAAGCTGCCCGGGTAAATGGCGGTATTCATCGTTCCACACTCCCTGCCCGGCGGCAGATGGTCAGCTTGATCTTGCCATACCGGTACTCTCTGCCCGCCTCATAGGGGGGCTCCAGCGGGGGAAGGCTCCATTCCGCCGGACTTTCGCAAACGATTATACCATATTCCCCAAGAATGTCAAACCGGCAGATCTCACTGACACATTTTTCCAAAAGTCCGCTCTGATAGGGCGGGTCCAGAAAGATCACGTCAAACTTCTCCCGGCAGGCGGATAAAAAGGACATAGCCTCCCCTTGAACCACCTTGGCCCGGTCTTCAAAGCCCACCAGCTTTACATTCTCCCGAATGAGGGCGGCAGCTTCCCGCCGCTGGTCCACAAAGGTGCAGCGCTGTGCCCCACGGGACAGCGCCTCGATGCCCAGCTGTCCGGTGCCTCCGAACAGATCCAGCACTCTTCTCCCTTCCAGTTCAAACTGGATAATGTTAAAGATGGACTCCTTCACCTTGTCGGTGGTGGGGCGGGTGTCCATGCCCTGGAGCTCTTTGAGCTTTCTGCCTCTGGCAGTTCCTGAAATCACTCTCACAGTTTCCTACCTCGCTTTATTGTTCATCCGGCTGTTCCGGGCCAGATTTCTCATGTTCTGCGTTCTCTTCCCCGTGGAAATACCGATAAACAGCTTGGGCGGTATTTTGGGGCACCGCCTCCCGCAGCTGTTCCAGAGAGGCTTCCCGCACCGCCTTGACGCTTTTGAAGTGCTTCAAAAGCTGCTGGCGGCGCTTCTCCCCTACGCCGGGAATCTTGTCCAGCACCGACGTCTTCACATGTCCCCCCTGGAGCTGGCGGTGGTATTCGATGGCAAAGCGGTGAGTCTCCTCCTGGATCTGGCCGATCAGGGCAAACACCGCGGGGATAGCCTGTATGCCGATCTCTCGGCCGTCGGGATGAACCAAAGCCCGGGTACGGTGGCGGTCGTCCTTCACCATACCGAAGGCGGGGATGTCCAGGTTCAGCGTCTCCAGCACCCGCCGGGCCACCCGCACATGCTCCAGGCCGCCGTCAATAAGCAGCAGCTCCGGCTTGTCGGCAAACTTTTCGTCCCCATCCAGATACCGCCGAAAGCGCCGGGTGAGCACCTGTTCCATGGAGGCATAGTCGTTGGGGCCATCCATATCCTTCAGCTTAAAGCGGCGATAATCCCGCTTCAGGGGTCGTCCGTCCACATAGACCACCATGGAGGCCACAATGTCGCTGGCTCCCTGGTTGGAGATATCGTAGGACTCCATACGCCGGGGCGGCGCTTCCAGGGCCAGCATCTTCCCCAAAGCCTCCAGAAGCTTGTTCTGCCGCTCCTCCCGGGTTGTGGCCCGGATGACCTCCTCCTGGGCATTCTGATTGGCCAGCTTAATGAGGTCCATCTTGGCACCCCGCTGAGGGGTGATCAGCTCTACCCGCCGCCCCACCTGCTCGGACAGCAGCCGGGTAAGGGGCACCTGGTCGCTGAGCTCACAGGGCAGGAGGATCTGCTTGGGCAGCCGGCTCCGGCCCACATAGTATTCCCGCACCAGGGACGAGAGAACCGATGCCTCATCCTCTTCCATGGGCGTCTCCAATAAATCGAAGTCCTTGGCGGCCAGTTCACCCTCCAGGAAGTGGAGAACCACAAAGCAGCTTTTGGCCTCGCCACGGAAAAAGCCAGCCACATCCGTGTCGGCCAGCGATCCGGCCACCACCTTCTGCCTGGCTCCTAAAAGCTCGATGGCACGCAGCCGGTCCCGCAGCTGGGCGGCCTTTTCAAAGCGCAGCTCCTCCGCCGCCTGCTCCATCTCTGTCGTAAGGTCGGCCTGTACCTCTTTAAACCGGCCTTCCAGCAGGCTTACCGCCTGGGCAATGGCCTGGTCATGCTGCTCCTTCAGCTCATCCCCCCGGCAGTAGCCGTCGCACTTGCCCATATGAAAGTTGAGACAGGGCCGCTCCTTGCCGATGTCCCGGGGGAACTTTTTGTGGCAGGAGGGCAGACGCAGGGCGGAACGAAGGGCATCGATGATGGCCTGGGTACTGTGCCGGCTGGCGTAGGGGCCAAAGTACCGGGCTCCGTCCTCGGCCGCCTTGGAGGACAGGGAAAAACGGGGATACTCCTCATTGGACAGGCGGATATAGGGGTAGCCCTTGTCATCCTTCAGAAGAATGTTATACCGGGGCTGGTGGCGCTTGATCAGGGAGCACTCCAGCACCAGAGCTTCAAACTCGCTGTCGGCGATGATCACGTCAAAGTGATCGATCTGGGAGACCATGGCCAGGGTCTTTTCCGTGTGTGAGGCGGAATCCTGAAAGTACTGGCTCACCCGGTTTTTCAGGGCCTTAGCCTTTCCCACATAGATGACGGTGTTCTTTTCGTCCTGCATGATATACACACCGGGTTTTAGGGGCAGAGAATGGGCTTTTTCTTTCAGTTCGTCAAAGGTCATGGCTTCACCGCCTGTCTAAGCAAGAATTCTGGGGGAGGAAATATCAAAAAAGGCGCCGCTAAGCGGCGCCTTTTTATGGTTTGGGAATTACTCGGAAAAATCAGACGAGATCATCTTCTGCAGAGCCTCGACGGCTTCCTTTTCATCGGGACCATCGGCGATCAGCTTGATGGGAGTTCCCTTTACGATGCCCAGAGACAGAACGCCCAGCAGGCTCTTGGCGTTGACCTTGCGCTCCTCCTTCTCAACCCAGATGGAGCTCTTGAACTCGTTGGCCTTCTGGATGAAGAAAGTAGCGGGTCTGGCGTGCAGACCGACCTGATTGTTCACGACTGCTTCCTGACTATACATATCGCGTACCTCCGCCCTCGTCA
>CALWYG010000142.1 GCA_944385695.1 uncultured Oscillospiraceae bacterium
TTCAAAAAAATTTCAAGCAGTTTCAAAAGAGGAAAGTCCCGCCAAAAATCCCCGGTGTACAGGGGTCAGACACTGCATGGAACAAAAGTCTGCGGGCCTTACCAGCGTGGGAGGTTTTGGCAGTTCCACCGCGTGACAGGACTCCAATAGATTTGCAACAAACTGAGAGCAGAAATAATGGCGGCGGCGTTGGAGGGGCAGATTCAAAAAGCAGGCGAGGGCGCCTAAGAGACTGTAGTGATAGTGCTCCCGCCGGCGATACATCTTCCACAGCCGGGCCTGAAGGCGAGCATAGGTCTGGTCACTGACCTGCAAGGCATATAAGCAGCAAGGGACACAGCGTCTGGGTGAGAGCCGTTCTTCTACCAGTCCGGCGGGGAGGGCGAAATGCGGGTTCTTTCTGGCAAAGCTGCAAAAGGGCCCATTCGGCCCTGCCAGACCGATGGAGGCGTGGGTGTAGTCATCCTGCGTGGCAAAATGAATCAGCCGGGAGAACCAGGTCCCGGACCGGGTCAACAGAATATAAACCGTGCGCTCTGCCATTGTGTTCCCTCCTGTTTCAGTTCTGCTTGTATCATAACGGGCGGAAAACAAAGTCGGCTGAAGAGAAGATTAAGATTTCCATAAAATTTAGAAAAAACCTTTTGAGAAAGCTTGGGCGATTGCATTGGAACAGGGTTTTTGCTATAATATATTATCTATTGCTATGTCTGAATTCAGGCCTGACGCGAGAACAGCGTGTGGGTTTGCGGAAGATGCGAGGTGGCCTTTTTGTACTTAAAAGCATTGGAAATCCAGGGCTTCAAGTCGTTTCCCGACAAGACGGTGCTGACCTTTGGTGAGGATATCACCGCCATTGTGGGTCCAAATGGTTCGGGTAAATCAAATATCTCTGACGCCATCCGCTGGGTCATGGGGGAGCAGTCCACCCGGGTCTTGCGAGGTGGAAAGATGGAAGACGTCATCTTCGGCGGCACGGCCAAGCGCAAGCAGACGGGCTATGCCGAGGTGTCCTTGGTACTGGATAACACCTCCCATATCTTTGATATGGAGGAATCTGAGGTGATGGTTACCCGGCGGTACTACCGCTCGGGAGAGAGCGAGTATTATATCAACCGCCGCTCCGTTCGTCTCAAGGACGTCAATGAGCTGTTTATGGATACCGGCCTGGGCCGGGAGGGCTACTCCATCATCGGTCAGGGCAAGATTGATGAGATTTTGTCCGTCAAATCCGCAGACCGCCGGGAGGTCTTTGAGGAGGCGGCGGGAATTTCCCGTTACCGCCACCGGAAGGAAGAGGCAGAGCGGAAACTGGAGCGCACGGACGAAAATCTGGTGCGCATCAACGACAAAATTTCTGAGCTGGAACTCCAGGTGGAGCCGCTCAGAGAGCAGAGCGAAAAGGCGAAGAAGTTTCTGGTCCTCCGGGACGAACTGCGGGGACTGGAAATTTCCGTCTGGCTGGATACTCTGGAGCGTATCCGAACCAACAATATTAAGCTGGAAGCCGACTACCAGGAGGCCGTGCGCCAGCGGGAAGAGGTACGGGTGGCCCAGGAAAAGGCCTATGCCGCCGCGGAGCAATTCTCCCAGCAGATGCGGGAAAAGGATGTGGAGGCCGACCGGCTGCGCTTTGAGCTCCAGGGCCGTCAGGCCAGAATGAACGAGCTGGAGTCGGCCATTGCGGTGCTTCAGAGCAACATTGCCCACAACCAGGAGTCCGCCCAGCGTATCCGGGCGGATTTGGAGCAGCAGGAAGGACGGGAAGGCTCCCTCTCCGCCCAGATTGAGCAGCGGCGGGGACGTCTGGCAGAAATTGAACAGCAGCTGGAGCAGGGCCGGTCCGCTCTGGAGGAAAAAAGCCGGGAGGCGGAGGAGGCCGCCAGCTCTGCGGGGACACTGGCCCGGGAGCTGGAACAGCTGCGCAGCCAGGCCGACCTGGGGACTGCCGGGGCCGCCGAGGCCAAGGCCCTGCTTTCCGCCCTGGCCGCCGCGGCCCAGGAGGTGTTGGACCGGGACGAGAGCGTGCGCCGGGAACTGAGAGAACTGGAGCAGCGTCTGGAGCAGGCCAGAACCGAGAGCAAGGCCGCCCGGAAGGGCTATGAGGACGCCTTGGAGGAACGGGACGCGGTCAAGAACGTCATCAGCGGCTATCAGCTCCGGATGGATTCCCGCCAAAAGAAGGCGGCCCAGGCCAAGGACCGCCATGTAAAGCTCCAGATGGAGGAAAACGCCCTGACCTCCCGGATGAAGATGCTCAAAGAAATGGAGCAGATGCATGAGGGCTATTCCAAGGCGGTAAAGCTGGTAGTGGGAGAGGCCCAGCGGGGAACCCTCCAACATATCCACGGCCCGGTGGCCGACCTTTTGAAGGTGCCCGACCAGTACACGGTGGCCATTGAGACCGCCTTGGGCGGCGCCATGCAGAATATCGTGGTGGACCGGGAGGAGGACGGCAAAGCTGTCATCCAGTATCTGAAACGCCGGGATGCCGGCCGGGCCACCATTTTGCCGCTCAGCTCCATTCGTCCGGGAGAGCTGCGGGAGGGACAGAGCCTGCAGAGAGAGCCGGGCTTTGTGGGGGTAGGCGATCAGTTGGTCGCCTTTGACCCCAGGTATAAAAACGTGTTTTCCAACCTGCTGGGGCGGGTGGCTGTGATGGAGAACCTGGACACCGCCATTACTGTGGCCCGGAAGTATGGCTATAAGTTCCGGATTGTCACGCTGGACGGCCAGGTGCTGAACCCCGGCGGCTCTATGACTGGCGGCTCGGCCAGCCGCAGCGCCGGAATTTTAAGCCGGGCCAACGAGCTGGAGCGGCTTGGAAAGCAGTTGGAAGACATCCGCAGCCAGGTGGCCCAGGGGGGCCGGGATCTGGCGGAGGCGGAGCGGGAGGCTACCGCTGCCCGCTATGAGCTGGAAACCGCCCAGAACCAGCTGAGAACGTGGGAGGATACCATCTTGAAGGCGGAGGGCGAGGTGTCCCACTGCCGCAGCGTGGTTTCTGACCTGGAGAGCCAGCAGGGGAGCCTGGAGGAGGAACTGGAGCAGCTGAAGAGCCGTTCCGGCCAGATTGAAGAGGACACCCAGACGGCACGCGTGCGGATTCAGGAGCTGGAGGGCGAAGCCGCTGCGTTGAAAAGTGAGGCAGAGGGGAAGGCCAAAGGGCAGAGCGATCTGCAGGAGCGGTCGGCCCGGATTGCCCGGGAGGCCGCCGAGCTTACCGCCGCTCAGGCCGCTTTGGAGGCAGAGCGGGAGGCAACCCGCTCGGGTCTTCACGAGCTGGAGAGTCTGAAGGCCAGTATGGCCGGGGACCGAACCCAGAGTCAGGCCCTGATGGCCGACTATGAGAGCAAAAATGAGAGCTTTGCCCTGGAAATCCAGGAAAAGCAAAAAGCTCTGTCCGCCTTGCAGGAGGAAAACCGGGCGCAAAACGAAGCGGTGGCCCGGCTGAATCAGGAGAAGCTGGAGCTGGAGGGCGAGCGGGTGAAGTCCACCCGGGAGAGCCAGAGCCTCAACGAGGAGCTGCTGCGCACCGAGGGCGAGGTCTCCCGCCTGGATCAGCGGCGGGTGTCCGCTTCTATGGAAGAAAAACAACTGTTGGACAAGCTGTGGGAGAACTATGAGCTGTCCCATGAGGCGGCCAAGCAGCAGCGCATTGAGATTGAATCCGTCCAGAAGGCCAGCCGCCGCATTGCGGAACTGAAACGGTCCATCTCCGCCTTGGGCAACGTGAATGTGGGAGCCATTGAGGAGTTCCAGCGGGTTAATGAGCGCTATACCTACCTCACCGACCAGCGGGACGATGTGGACCGGGCCAAAAAGGAGCTGGAGGAGATCATCGCGGGCATTACTTCGGAAATGAAGACCATCTTTGCCCGGGAATTCAAGACCATTAACGAGGCCTTTGGCCAGACCTTTGTGGAGCTCTTTGGAGGCGGCAAGGCCACCTTGGAGCTGGAAGATCCGGATGATATCCTTAACTGCGGCATTGAAATCAAGGTTCAGCCCCCGGGCAAGGCCCTGAAGATCATTACCCTTCTCTCCGGCGGAGAGAAGGCCTTTGTGGCCATTGCCTTGTACTTTGCTATCTTGAAGGTACGTCCCACCCCCTTTGTGGTAATGGATGAGATCGAAGCTGCGTTGGATGACAACAATGTGGTGCGCTTTGCCCACTATATGCGCGCCATGTCCGACAAGACCCAGTTTATCGTCATTACCCACCGCCGGGGCACCATGGAGGAGGCAGACATCCTCTACGGCGTCACCATGCAGGAGCAGGGTGTGAGCCGTATGCTGACCATCAACCTGAATGATGTGGAGAAGGAACTGAACATCCGGTGAAGCCGGAGAGGAGGATTTTTGTGGAGGAAAAGAAAAAAAGCTGGCTGACCATTGCGGGGCTCATTGCCCTCATTGTGGTGCTCTTTCTGGGCATCAAGCTGGTATTTGCCGGCCTGGGCGCGGCCATCCCCCAGAAGCCCGCGGGACCCGGGGAGCCCGCCGGGCCGGGAGAGCCCGGTTTGACAGAGCAGGTGGGCGAGCCCGGACCGGAACAGACGGCTCCCGCCTTCTGCCCCTTCTGCGGGGAAGGCCTGAATGAGTCCTTCCAGTGGGGACAGTACTGCCCCTACTGCGGAGAAAAAGTGGAACAATAAAGGGTGGATGTTATGACGCTGAGGCAGAAACAGCTGGCTATGCTGTTTGTAACGGTGGCTGGACTAATCTTGGTGCTGATCCAGGCAGGCATGGGCCTGACGCTATTGGGGGCGGCCCTGATTTTAGGCGCTTGCATCCTGAACCTGATATGGATGCGATGCCAGCGATGCGGGGCTTGGTTCGGTAAATATCCAGGAGACTACTGTCAATGCTGCGGAGCTAAAATTCCGTGGAAAGAAAAAAAGAAAAGGATACTTTGATATGGGCTTTTTTGATAAACTGAAAAAAATCAACATCTTTGCCAGCTTTGGCTCCGAGCTCAGCGACGACTTCTATGACGAGCTGGAGGAGTCCCTCATCCTGGCCGATACCGGCATGGACGTGACCCTGGAGCTGGTGGAGGAGCTGAAAAGCCGGGTGCGCCAGCGGGGAATCAAGACCCTGGAGGAGGCCCGCAGCTGCATGGTGGAGGTTATTGCCGATGCCCTCAGCGCCGGAGAAACCGCCCTCAACCTGTCCACCCGCCCCTCTGTGGTGCTGTTCATCGGGGTGAACGGGGTGGGCAAAACCACCACCATCGGCAAAATCGGCCGCCAGCTGAAGGGAGAGCGGAAGAAGGTCCTCTTCTGTGCCGCCGATACCTTCCGTGCCGCCGCCGCCGAGCAGCTGACCATTTGGGCTGACCGGGCCGGGGTGGACATCATCAAGCAGCACGAGGGGGCAGACCCTGCCGCCGTGGTTTTTGATGCCATGAGCGCCGCCAAGGCCCGGGGCACCGATGTGGTGCTGGTGGACACCGCCGGACGGCTTCATAATAAGCAGAACCTGATGAATGAGCTCAACAAAATCTCCCGGGTCATCGACCGGGAACTGCCCGGCAGCGCCCGGGAAACCCTGCTGGTGCTGGATGCCACCACCGGACAAAATGGCCTCATCCAGGCCAAGCAGTTTAAGGAGGCCGCAGGCATCACCGGGATTGTGCTGACCAAGCTGGACGGCACCGCCAAGGGCGGTATCGCCATCGCCATTGCCAAGGAGCTGGGCGTACCGGTCAAGTTTGCGGGCGTAGGCGAAGGCGTGGACGACTTAAAGCCCTTTGATGCCGTAGAGTTTGCCCAGGCACTGATTTAAGTCAGAGGTTGGGAATGAAGCAATAAGGCGGGAGATTATGGAATACTGGAGCTGGCGGCTGTTTGCAATTTTTCTGGCTCTTCAAATTGTGCGCTTAATTCGCCGGGACGGCGTGAGAAATCTTCTTCGCTCAATGCGCCTGTGGGGCGAGGGTGTAAGCGTGGAGCAGCGCCGGGAGAATTTGGTTGGACTTGGAATTTTACTGGTTCTTCTGCTTTTGGGCGTGTTATTTGGAGTGGTCGATTGAAAAGCTGACACAAGAACGGGAAAAATTCCTCTGTTTATTTACATTCTATCTATACCTTCCTGGGTCGAATTATGATACAATATGGGAAAAATTGCGGAGAGGAAGTCGTTTATGTCCAGAATTGACGGCCGGGCGGCCAATGAGCTGCGTCCGGTGGAGATCATTCCCAATATCAACAAATTTGCTGAGGGCTCCTGCCTCATTCGCTGCGGCAACACCCATGTGCTGTGTACCGCCAGCGTGGAGGATAAGCCCCCCCGCCACGTCCCCGAAGGGGAGGGCTGGGTCACCGCCGAGTACTCCATGCTGCCCCGGGCCAACCGGGAGCGCTCCCGCCGGGATATTTCCAAGCTGAAGCTGAATGGCCGCAGCGCCGAGATTCAGCGCCTGATTGGCCGCGCCCTCCGATCTGTGGTGGACATGAAGAAGCTGGGCCCGTGGAATATCACCATCGACTGCGATGTGCTCCAGGGAGACGGGGGTACCCGCACTGCCTCCATCACCGGCGGCTTTGTGGCCATGATGCTGGCGTTCAAAAAGATGATGGAGAACGGTCAGCTCGCGGAGTACCCGGTGAGCGGCTATGTGGCTGCCGTATCCGCGGGCATTGTGGACGATGTGCCCCTGCTGGATCTGTGCTATGAGGAGGACTCCGCCGCCATGGTGGATCTCAACTGTGTTATGGATGACCAGGGCCGCCTCATCGAGATTCAGGGCACCGGCGAAGAGCGCCCCTTCACGCTGGAGGAGCAGCGGCAGCTGGTGGAGCTGTGCCACGAGGGCATTTCCAAGCTCCAGGCCATCCAGAAAGAAATTCTGGGCGTGTGAATATTAGGAGGCGACCACATGAAATTGGTGTTGGCCAGCAAAAATAAAAAGAAACTGGTGGAGATGAACGACATCCTCTCCCATCTGGGCATCGAGGTCTGCTCTGAGGCAGAGGCCGGTGTGGACGTGGAGGTGGAGGAGACCGGAACCACCTTTGAGGAAAATTCCCTGCTGAAGGCCAAGGCAGTAATGGAGGCCAGCGGCCTGCCCGCCATTGCGGACGACTCGGGCCTTTGCGTGGACGCCCTTGGGGGCGCTCCCGGCGTCTACTCGGCCCGGTATGGCGGGGAGGGCCTGGACGACGTACAGCGCTACCAGCTCCTGCTGGAGAATATGAAGGGCCAGATGCCGAGAACGGCCCGGTTTGTCTCAGTCATTACCTGCTGCTTCCCCAATGGAGATGTGCTCTCCGCCCGGGGAGAGTGCGAGGGTACGGTCGCCTTTGCCCCTATGGGAGAGGGCGGATTCGGTTATGATCCCATCTTCTTTGTGCCCGGACTGAAAAAGACCTTCTCTCAGCTGACTGCGGAGGAAAAGAACGCCATCTCCCACCGGGGCAAGGCTCTGGAGGCATTTCAGGTCAAGCTGGACGCGTATTTGAAGAAATAAGGATTAGGAGTTAACATTTATGTCGGAACTGACAAGCAAACAGCGGGCTCAGCTGCGGGGCCTGGCCAACAGCATTGATACCATTTTGATTGTAGGAAAAGACGGCATTGGGGATAATCTGGTCAAGCAGGCCAACGACGCCCTGGAAGCCCGGGAGCTCATTAAGGGAAAGGTTTTGGAAAATTCCCTGCTGTCTCCCCGGGAGGCCGCCGAGCAGCTGGCGCCTCTTACCCGCAGCGAGGTGGTGCAGGTAATTGGAACAAAGTTTGTGCTGTATCGTCCAAGTCATAACAAGGACAAAAAAGATAAAATTGTACTGGTAAGCGACAAAAAAAGCAGGTAATCAGGGTAGCTGGACCCTTAAGATTATGAGATAAAGGTGGTACCGGTATGAAAATCGGCGTCTACGGCGGAACCTTTAACCCTCCTCATCTGGGCCATTTGGCAGCGGCCCGGGCGGCGATCGAAGCGCTGGAGCTGGACAAATTGCTGCTCATTCCTGCGGCGGTGCCCCCCCACAAGAACCTGCCTCAGGAGACCCCCAGTCTGGAGCACCGACTGGCCATGGTGGAGAAAATGGCCGACGGACTGCAAATGCCCAAGGTGGTGGAGGTCTCCCGGCTGGAGCTGGAGCGGGATGGGAAAAGCTATACCTCAGACACCCTGAAAGAGATCCATGCCCAGTATCCCGGCGCACAGCTGTGGCTGCTTATGGGGACGGACATGTTTTTGACGCTCCATCAGTGGCATGACCCGGAAGAGATCCTGAAACTGGCTGGAATCTGTGCCTTCGGCCGCAGAGAGCAGGACGGAGAAGTGATTTTTGCGCCCCAGCGGGCCTTTTTAGAGGAGCAGTATGGGGCGAACGTGGTGACAATGACGCTGCCTGACCTGGTGGACATCTCCTCCACCCAGCTGCGGGACCTTCTGGCCCGGGGAGAGGGAGCAAAGTATCTCCATCCTTCTATATACGGCTATATTCTGATGAACGGACTCTATGGAACCCGTGCTGACCTGAAGCACCTGGATATTCCGGAATTGCGGGCCTGCTCCTATTCCATGGTGAAGGAGAAGCGGGTCAGGCACATCCGGGGAACGGAAGAGGAGGCCGTTCGCCTAGCCAAGCGCTGGGGAGCGGACGAGACCATGGCCCGCCGGGCAGGCATCCTCCACGACTGTACCAAATATTTGGAACTGGACGAGCAGCTGGGGCTGTGCCGGAAGTATGGCGTGGAACTGGATGAGTTGGAGCAGGTAGCGGTCAAGCTGCTGCACTCCAAGACCGGTGCCTGTATTGCACGGGATGTGTTTGGAGAACCTGATGAGGTCTTTTGGGCGATATATTGGCATACCACAGCCAAGGCAGATATGACCACACTGGAAAAAATCCTGTATGTGGCCGACTATATGGAGCCAAACCGAGACTTTGACGGAGTGGAACGGCTGCGAGAGCTGGCTTACCGGGACCTGGACAAAGCGCTGCTTCTGGGCGTGGAAACCACGATCCAGGAGATGAAGGACCGGAAGCTCCCTGTACACAAAAATACCATCCAGGCCCAGGCCTGGTTAAGAGAACACGGTGTAACAACAGAGGACTGAAACAAGATGACAGAAAAAAATAAACATGGGAAGCGTGAGGCCTCGGTACGCCGGACCTCTCTGGGCAGCTACTGGCGTCAGTACAAGGCTTGGGTCGCGGGGCTGGACAGAGGACAAAAGATCAAATACCGCCTGTTTCAGGTGCTGGTAGTGCTGGCCGTTCTGGTCATTGCCGTTTTCCTGGCGGCCCGGGCCTGGATCAGACTGCCTGAGGTGCCCAACCTGCCCACTGGGGGAGGAACCGGCACTGGGACCGGAGAGGAACTGGAGTACGACGGCGCGGAGCTGCCCAATGTGGCAAAGAGCGGGCGAAAGGATGGGTACTATACCTTCCTGGTGGCCGGACAGGATGTGATCAGCGGCTCCACCGATACCATGATTCTTGTGAGCTATGACACCAAGAATAAAGAAATCCACGCCATCAGCCTGCTTCGGGATACCATGATCAATACCAGCGCAAGCAGCAAGCGCCTCAACTCCGTCTACACCCGGAACCGGGGGGATAAGAGCCTGCCGGAGGACCAGCGTGTGGAAAACGGCATGACGGCCCTGAAGAAAGAAGTCAGCAAACTCACGGGCATTTACCCGGATTTCTATGTCATGGTTCAGTGGGAAGCTGTGGGAGAGCTGGTAGACGCCATCGGCGGGGTATATTTTGAAGTCCCCTTCGATATGGACTATGATGACCCTGCCCAGAACCTGCATATCCACCAGAAGGCAGGTTACCGTTTGCTCAACGGCGAGGACGCCATGGAGGTGATCCGTTTCCGGAAGAATAACGACTACTCCATTTCGTTGGGAGACAGCGGCCGGACGGAGATTCAGCGGGACTTCCTGGTTGCTGTGCTGGAGGAGTGCCTGCAGCCCGATGTGCTGCTGAAGCTGCCCACCTTGGCCAATATCTTTTTGGAGAATGTGGATACTGACCTGAGTGTAGGCAATATCCTGGCATTTGCTGAACTGGCCATTGGAATGGACCCGGAGAATGATGTGACCATTGTGTCCATGCCCTGGACAGGTGTGTGGTATAACGGAGCGTCTATGGTGGTTCCCATTGAGGACGAACTGCTCGAGCTCCTCAATGATGGCATCAATCCCTATGTGGATGACATTCAGTCCAGCGATCTGCAGCTGATGTATAAAAAGAGTGACGGAAGCTTCGGTGTGACCAATGGCACTCTGGCCGATCCCAGCATGGGCCGGGCGCAGGTGTCCACAAAGCCTGAAACAGAAGAGCCTGAGGAGCCTGAGGTGCCCGTTGAGCCTGAAAATCCCGATCAGTCCGGAACTTCCGGCGAGGGTACGACTACAGAGGAGCCGGTCATTCCCAGCGATCCTACCACACCGGAGGGGAGCGGTTCGGGAGAGAGCTCTGGCCAACAACCCGGCCAAGGGGAGAACAATCCCGATGGCAGCGGCAGCTCCGGCGAGACGGGAGAAAATGTCCCTGTGGACCCTGTTGTCCCTGGTGATCCTGTCATTCCGGCGGATGGTTCAAACGGCGGCACGGCTTCCGGCGGTTCCGATGCCACCCAGGGTGGAAGCAATTCCACCGCAGGGGGAGAGGAGAGCTTGACTACAGGCAATGCGGCCTGAATTTCTTCCAAACAGATGATATACCTGCCGTATGTTCCGGCAATCATTTGACCCAACGAGGATAATATTGTATCAAATACAAGAAAGGAGCAGACCGGATGAATTCCTATGAACTGGCGGCCCTGCTGGCAAAAGCCCTGGACAGCAAGAAGGGGCAGGACATCAAGGTCTTGAAGACCGAGGAGCTGACTACCCTGGCAGACTATTTTGTGCTGTGTACCGCTACCTCCAATACCCAGGTGAAAGCCATGTCGGATGCCTGTGAAGAAGCAGCGGAGAAGCAGGGGGAACATGCCCACCATATTGAGGGGCACCGGGATGGGACCTGGCTGCTGATGGATTTTTCCAGTGTAGTGGTCCATGTATTTACCGACGAGGCCAGAAAATTCTATGATCTGGAGCGCCTGTGGAGTGACGCTCAGGAAATGGATATGGCTGAGATTTTGAAGTAATAAAAAAACACCCTGGCGTGAGCCAGGGTGTTTTTTTATGCACCTTGAATGATCTGAAGGGCCTTTTGCCGGTTGGTAATCTCATTGACCGGCTGGCTGCCTCCAAACTCCCCATCGATGGTCCAGGGGAGGGGACGATCGCAGGCAAAGGTGAGGCTGCTGGCCTGAAACTGAATGAGGGCGCCCCCGTCGGCGGGGGAGAGATTAATCAGGGCCTGGAACCCATTGGCCAAATCGGCCAGGCTGAGGGGCTTTTTCACCAGGGTGACCTCGAACAGTCCGTCGTCCAGCACAACCTGATCGCTGTTGGGAGGCTTTATGCCGCCGATGGACAGGGAATTGCTGACCATTCCAAAGTAGAAGTCGTCTTCCAGCATATGGCCATCGTATTCCACCTTAATGTGATAGGGGGAGATGGTGGGCAGAGAAGCAATTCCGCCAAAAATATAGGCCAGATGGCCAAAGGTCTTTTTCAGATCCTGAGGGGTGTCGTAAGCCACATTGGTAAAGGCCCCGAAGGCGGCCACATAGACAAAGGGACGGTCGTTCAGCAGTCCCATGTCGATGGGAGTGGGAGTTCCGGCGCCGGCAGCTGCCAGTGTGGCGCGCTTGGCCCCTTTTGGCAGGTGGAGGGTGGCGGCACAGTCGTTGGTGGAACCAAAGGGAATATAGCCCAGGGGCGGCGGAGCCTCCAACCCCAAAAGCCCACCGGAGACTTCACTGAGGGTGCCATCTCCTCCGGCGCATACCACACGCTCAAATTGTGGGCCCAGCTCCCGGGCGGCCCGGGCGGCATCGCCCTTGCCCTGGGTGGGATAAACGGTGGTGAGCCATCCGGCCTTGGTAAAGGTATCCAGAACAGTGGACAGCTCATTGGCGATCTTTCCCGTTCCGGAGGTTGGATTGTAAATAAAGAGCAGATGTTTCAACATAGCGGGAATCCTCCGTGTTATACTCGAGGCTGCCGAGAGGTAAATACCGACTCTTTGCTTCAAGTAGAGAATATTATAGGTAGCTTTTCAAAAAAATCAAGGAGGAATCTGTAAAATTATCAATATCTTAATAAATATTAAGTCTTGAGGGAGACGGAGGGGAAATGGGGGTTGAAACCTGGAGAGAAAACAGGTAAAATGAGTGGAAATCTCTTAAACTGACGAGGTGTGATATTCATGGATCGAAAGACCCTTGCCGCCGCCTTTCCGGCGACGGTTCCGGTTTTGATGGGCTATTTGGCCATAGGAATGGCCTTTGGCCTGATGCTCCAGACGGCGGGCTATGGTGTGGGCTGGGCGTTTCTGATGAGCCTAACCATCTATGCCGGCTCCGGACAGTATCTGGGCGTCTCCCTTCTGGCCACCGGCGCCCACTTGAGCCAGGTGGCTTTTTTGACGCTGATGATCAATTTCCGCCATCTGGTTTACGGTCTATCCATGCTGGAGAAGTTCCGTGGAATGGGTATACGCAAGTTTTATATGATTTTTTCCCTGACCGATGAGACCTATGCCCTGCTCAGTGCCGCCAAGGTGCCGGAGGGGATTGACGAACATCGGTATTATTTTGCCGTGGCCATGCTGGACCACAGCTATTGGATTACCGGTTCCGTGCTGGGATCGGTGCTGGGATCGGCCCTGGGCTTTGACACCACCGGCGTGGACTTTGCCATGACGGCGCTGTTCCTGGTCATTGCGGTGGGCCAGTGGAAGAAGGCCGGAAGCCACCTGCCCGCGCTGTTGGGCGGTGCTGCCACCCTGCTGAGCCTGCTGGTAGTGGGTGCGGATGACATGCTGCTGCCCGCGCTGGGAATGATTGTGATTCTCCTGACCGTCCTTCGCAAACGGCTGGGGGACGAGGAGTGCGTAAGCGAGAGAGAGGAGGAACCGTCATGCCGCTGAGTCCTTTGGAGACGCTGGCCTCCATTTTTGTCATGTCTGTGGTCACCTTTTTTACCCGGGCACTGCCCTTTCTGCTCTTTGACCGGGGGGACCATCCGCCCAAAATTGTCCTGTATCTGGGCAAGGTGCTGCCTCCGGCGATCATTGCTATGCTGATCGTCTATTGCCTGAAGGGAGTTACCTTCACATCCCTGGGCGGATGGCTGCCCACTTTGCTGGCAGGCGTGACGGCGATATTGCTGCATGTTTGGAAGGGAAACGACCTGCTTTCCATTTTTGGAGCCACAGGGCTCTACATGGTGCTGGTGCAGGCTGTATTTGCGTGAGGTGAAACCATGGAAAAACATGTGCTGATTACCGGGGCATCCCGGGGAATCGGGGCGGCCACAGCGCGGCGCTTTGCCCAGGATGGCTGGCAGGTGAGCATCCATTATCACAAAAGTCTGTCCCAGGCCCAGGCGCTGGCCCAGGAACTGGCAGGGATGGGGAGCAGAGCGGCACTGGTTCAGGGGGATGTATCCGACCCGGACCAGGCCCGGCACTTGATTGCGCAGGCACAGCAGGCATTGGGCCCCATTGATGCGCTGGTGTGCAATGCAGGAATTGCCCTGCCCATCCAACTTCTGACAGACACCACCGACAGCCAGTGGCGGCAGGTGATGGGAACGGACCTGGATGGGGTGTTCCATGTCCTGCGAGCGGCCATTCCCGGCATGGTATCCCGGAAAGACGGGAGCATTGTTACCGTTTCCTCCATGTGGGGGGTGACGGGAGGTTCCTGTGAGGTGCCCTATTCCGCGGCAAAAGCGGGCGTGGTGGGACTGACCCGGGCCTTGGCAAAGGAGCTTGGCCCCTCTCATATTCGGGTCAATTGTGTGGCTCCCGGAGCGATCGAGACAGAGATGACAGCCTTTTTGTCCAGCGAGGACCGGGAGGCGCTGGCCCAGGAAGCTCCTCTAGGAAGAATGGGCACGCCGGAAGAGGTGGCCGATGCCATCTATTTCCTGGCCGGAGAGCAGGCGAGGTTTATTACCGGACAGGTGCTCAGTGTAGACGGAGGAATGGTCATTTAAGTCGAATATAAGAAAAATATAAAAGATTTTTAATAAATTTTCGATTGTCAGTGTGAGAAAAAGTTGCTATACTACCCATATAATTGATTGTTTCAGACCAAATGTGCCTGCTTAATGCGGAATCTGGAGGAAACCAAATGGGTTGGTCCGGCGGAAATTACAGCGGCTATCGGGGCCGCAGAACTCTGACTGACATTTTAAAAATCATTGCTATTGTTTTGGGCATACTAGTAGCCTTGGTTTTGGCGGGCTTATTCCTTGCGCAGGACTACCTTGTCTATACCGATGAGGGACTGCGCCTAGAGTTGCCGTTCCTTTCGGAAGAGGGGCAGGCATCCAGCCAAAGTCCCCTGAACCCTGAGGACATAACCGTGAAGGAGCAGAGCGAATGACAGCCCAGTTCCAGCTGTAAATCCGGTGTAACCTGGGGAAAGACTGGAGATTGTGATGCCCTGAGACGAAAAAATGAATAAAATGGAAAGAGCGTCCGACTGCGGTGTGCAGTTTGACGCTCTTTGTCTTTCATCCCAGAAAATGTAAAAAACAGAAAATTATGCGTTTTTCCAAAAGTGGGAAAAATAATTTAACGAAGACGCAACAATACTTCAAAAGCAACGGAATATGTAATGTAGCAGGGAAAAACTGCACAAAAGATTGTGAAAGCTTAACAAAATAACACTTGCATTTTTTCACAAGATAAAATACAATGAACCATAAGCAAGCGCTTTATCGCTTTATTTAAAGGTGGTGAGACTATGGCGTTAGAGGCTATTCAGGAAGTAACTCAGGCAGAGGACCAGGCGAAAGCCCAGTGCGAAGCGGCGGCTGCCCAGTCCAAGCAGAAGCTGGCCCAGGCCCAAAAGCAGGCCCGGCAGATTCTGGAACAGGCCCGGGCTCAGGCCCAGGCTCAGGCCCGGCAGATGATGGCCCAGGCCGAAGACCAGGCTGCTGAGGCGACCCGGCAGGCGCTGGCCCAGGCGGAACAGGACTGCCAGACCATGAAGCAGCAGGCCCGTGGGCGGCTGGATCAAGCGGCCCAACTGATCGTAGAAAAGGTTGTGAAACGCTGATGGCTATTGTGAAAATGAAGCATCTTCGCCTGGTAGCCATGGCGGAAGACCGGGAGGCAGTGCTGCGGCTGCTCCAGCATATGGGCTGCGTGGAGGTAGACGAGACGGCTTTGCAGAAGGATGGTCCGGAAGCGGAAGCGTGGGATCAGCTGAAGCAGCAGATGACCCGGCTGGATACCCAGGGGCTGTCCGCTGCCAGAGAGGAACAGAGCCAGGCTGAACGGGCGCTGGGCGTGCTCAAGCGCAGTGCCCCTGCGAAGGGTGGTTTCCTCTCTCCGAAGCCTGAGGTGGCCGAGAAGGAGCTCTTTGATGAGACAGCGGCCCAACAGGCCCGGGGCTGTGTGGCGGAGATCAACGGGCTGGATGCCCGCCTGAGCGCGATCCATGCAGAGGAAGGAAAGCTGGCCGCACAGCGCGCTGTGCTGGCACCCTGGCTGGAGCTGGACTTGCCGTTGGAAACCAGTTCCACCCACCAGGTGACCATCCAGCTGGGCACTCTGCCCGCAGCAGTTTCCCTGGAGCAGGCTCAAGAGGCCCTGGGACAGGTGGGAGATCTGGCCCAGCTCAGCCAGGTATCTGCCGATCCCGAGTGGCGCTACTGCCTGTTTGTATGCCATGATTCCCAGGCCCAGCAGGGGCTGGAGGCTCTGAAAGAGCTGGGGTGGTCCCGGGCAAACCTGCGGGAATGGACAGGGACCGCACAGGAAAATGACCGGCGCATTGCCAGTGAGCTGGAACGTCTCGCACAGGAGCGGGAGGAAATCGGGCAGAAGCTGGCCGGAATGGGCGGCAGCCGTCCCGCGGTCCAGCGCCTGTCTGACCTAGCTCAGGTCAACGCCAACCGGGAGGAATCCCGGGGAAGGCTACTGAACACAGGAAAAACCTTTCTTTTGGAGGGCTGGGTACCTGCGGAGAGCTGGCCGCAGCTCAAGCAGGCGCTGAGCGCCTACCCCTGTGCCTATGAAGTGGAGGACCCTGCCCAGGAAGACTATCCCCAGGTTCCGGTGAAGCTGAAAAACAGCCCGCTGACCAGGCCGCTGAACATGGTGACGGAGATGTATTCTCTGCCCGCCTACGGCTCTCTGGACCCCAACCCCCTGATGGCCCCCTTCTTCATCCTCTTTTACGGGATCATGATGGCGGACATGGGGTACGGGCTTTTGATGTTCCTCATCGGATCGCTGGTACTGTGGAAGAAGAAACCCTCAGGCACCATGGGCCACCTGTGCGGGCTGCTGGTGCTGTGCGGCATCAGCACCTTTATCATGGGGGCAATCACCGGAGGCTTTTTCGGCGACTTCCTGACCCAGCTGATGAAGCTCATCAATCCCAACAGTACCTTTGCCCTGCCAGCCCTCTTTACCCCCCTGGAGGATACCATGATGATCCTGGTGGGCGCTATGTGCCTGGGCTTTGTCCAGATCCTCACCGGCATGGCTATCAGCTTCTATAAGAAGCTGCGGGACGGCCAGGTGATGGATGCCATCTGGGAAGAGGTCACCTGGTGGGTGGTCTTTGCCGGAGCGGCCCTGGCCATTCTGGGTGTGACCAACCTGGTGCTCATTCTGGGCGGTATTATGGTGGTGGCCGGTCCTGTGATTACGGGTACGGGCTTTGGAAAAATTACTGGAATTTTCGGTTCGCTCTATAACCACATCACCGGCTATTTCGGCGATATCCTCTCCTACTCCCGTCTCATGGCCCTGATGCTGGCCGGCTCGGTTATTGCCCAGGTGTTCAACACCTTGGGGGCCATTCCTGGAAATATCGTCATCTTTATCCTGATCTCCTTTGTGGGCAACGCCCTGAACTTCGCTTTGAACCTTCTGGGCTGCTATGTCCACGACCTGAGACTTCAGTGTCTGGAGTATTTCGGGAAATTCTACCAGGACGGCGGAAAGCCCTTCCGTCCCCTGGATCTAAATACAAAGTATTATAACATCGTCAAATAAAAGAGGAGGACGACACAATGGATATGAGTCAACTGATTGAGATGCAGCAGAGCGTTACCTTCCTGGGCAGCATCGGCGGCCTGGCCCTGGCCCTGCTGGGCGCAGGTCTGGCGGCGGTGCTCAGCGGCATTGGCTCCGCCAAAGGCACCGGCATCGCCGGCGAGGCGGGTACCGGCCTTCTGTGTGAGGACCCCAGCAAGTTTGGTAAGGTTATGATTCTTCAGGTTATCCCTGGTACCCAGGGCCTGTATGGCCTGGTGGTGTGGTTCTTTGCTGTGTTCCGCATGGGCCTGCTGTCCGGCACTCTGCCTGGCCTGACGGTTGCCCAGGGTATGCAGTACTTTGTGGCCTGCCTGCCTATGGCGCTGGGCGGCCTGTTCTCCGCCATTGCCCAGGGCCGCGTGGCTGCCGGTTCCATCAACATTCTGGCCAAGAAGCCCGATGACTGGTCCAAGGGCATGGTCCTTTGTATCACCGTGGAGTTCTACGCCATCCTGTCTCTGCTGGCCTCTATGCTGATGATCATCAACATCAGCGCGTAAGGCGCAAGAAAGGAATCCGCCAATGGAAGGAATTGAAAAAATTACCGCCAAAATTGCCCAGGATGCCCAGGCAGAAGTGAACCGCCTGGAGCGGGAGACCCAGGCACAGGTGGATGAGATCCTCGCCCAGGCCCAGGCCCAGGCGGAGAAGGAGACCGCCGAAACCCTGGCCCGGGGCAAGAAGGCCGCTGATGAGCGGCTGGAGCGGCTGCAGTCCGCCGCCGGCATGGAGGGGCGCAAGCTGGAGCTTGCCGCCAAGCAGGAGGTTTTGGGCGAGGCCTTTGATCTGGCACTGGAGAAGCTGTGCTCTATGCCAGAAGAGGAATATGTGAAGCTGCTAACCGCACTGGTGCTGGAGGCTTCCTGCAACGGGAAGGAACAGCTGGTCTTCTCCGCTAAGGATCGTGCCCAGATCGGCAAGCAGGTTGTGGTGACCGCCAACGAGGCTCTGGCCAGCCAGGTGGCTCCTGAACTGCCTGAGTCCATTACAGACTCCAAGGTAGGAGCCTTTGTGGGCAAGCTGGTCAATACCACCGCCGCGATGGTGAATGGCACTGCCATGCTGACCCTCTCCCAGGAGACCCGGGAGATGAAGGGCGGCTTTATCATGGTGGATGGGGATGTGGAAATTAACTGCGCCTTTGAAACCCTCATCCGTCTGCAGCGGGAGAAGCTGGAAAAAGAAGTGGCAAACGTTTTGTTTCCCCAATGAAAAGTGAGGTGAGATCGGTTGTCTCACAGAAAAGATACGGATTATCTGGCCATCTCTGCCCGAATCCGGGCTATGGAGAACCGGCTTTTGACCCGGGAGAGAATGGATCGCATGATCGATGCCCGGGATCAGGGAGAGGCCATGAAGGTTCTCTCCGAGTGCGGCTATAACGATGCCGCAGGGCTGGATGCGGCCCTTTTACAGGCTCGGGCGGAGGTATTTCGGGATATGGAGCGCTCTGCTCCCGATCCCCGGCTTGTAGAAGTGTTCCAGATCAAGTATGACTACCACAACGCAAAGACCATCTTGAAAGGCCTGGCCATGGGCACTGACCCGGAGCGTCTGCTCTTGGGCGGCGGACGGTATGAGCCCCGTGAGCTTTTGGAGATGTGGCGGCGGGAGGAGCTGAAGGGCTGTTCTCCCACCTTCACCAAGGCGATGGAGCGTGCCTGGGAGCTTCTGAATGAAAGCCATGACCCTCAACAGGCCGATCTGCTTTTGGACCGGGCCTGTTATGAAGAGATGGCTCAGTTGGCCCGGGAGCTGGAAAGTCCCTTCCTCCAGGGCTATGTGCGTCTGAGTGTGGATGTGGCCAACCTTCGTGCGGCGGTCCGGGTATACCGGATGGGCAAGGAAGCGGAGTTCCTGCGGCAGGTGCTGCTGAGCGGAGGAAATGTGTCGGAGCAGTCCATTCTCTCCGCCCGGCGGGAAGCACTGGACGAGGTGTTCCGCTCCGGGCCTCTGGCGGCAGCCGCGGAGCTGGGAGAAAAACTGCTTCAGCCCGGCGGCGGTTCTTTGACGGAGTTTGAGCGGGAGTGTGACAACGCACTTACCACTTATCTGGCTGCGGCCCGCCGCGTCCCGTTTGGAGAGGAGACGGTGATTGGCTACCTCTACGCCAAAGAGCAGGAGTTTACCGCCATCCGTTCCATTTTTGCCGGACGGGCCGCTGGGCTGGATGGGGATACCATCCGTGCCCGGCTTCGGGAAACCTATGTGTAAGGGGGTGGGTGGAGATGTATAAAATTGCTGTGATGGGCGATATGGACAGTGTCCTGGGCTTTAAGGC
This sequence comes from uncultured Oscillospiraceae bacterium, assembly GCA_944385695.1. GTDB lineage: Bacteria > Bacillota > Clostridia > Oscillospirales > Oscillospiraceae > Lawsonibacter. The sequence continues at coordinate 19,432 of CALWYG010000142.1, forward strand.
CCTGGGATTGGAGGTATGCCCGGTATCCACCCCGGAAGAGGGCCGGGAGGCCCTGCACCGCATGGCCAGGGATAACTATGCCATCATCTACATGACCGAGCAGCTGGCCGCCCAGATGGGGCCGGAAATTGCCCGGTATAAAGATGCTCTGACCCCTGCGATTATTCTGGTCCCCGGCAAGGAGGGATCCCTGGGGATTGGAATGGCCAACATCAAAACAGCGGTGGAACGCGCCGTGGGAGCTGATATTTTATAAGCTTCCTCATCTGAGAAATTTTACTTCGAAGGAAGGTTTAGCCTATGGGAAAGATCGTCAAGGTCTCCGGCCCGCTGGTGGTGGCCACCGGCATGGAGGAGGCCAACATGGCCGACGTGGTCCGTGTGGGCGAGCAGCGTCTGATCGGTGAGATCCTCACCATGACCGGCGGCTCCGCCTCCATTCAGGTCTACGAGGAGACCTCCGGCCTGGGCCCCGGGGCGGAAGTGGTCACCACCGGCGCCCCTCTGTCCGTGGAGCTGGGCCCCGGCCTCATTGAGAACATTTACGACGGCATCCAGCGCCCCCTGGAGGTCATTATGGAGAAGGTGCAGGGCAACAACCTGCCCCGCGGCGTGGAGGTGCCCGCCCTTGACCGGGAGAAGAAGTGGGAGTTCACCCCCGTTGTGGAGCCCGGCGCCCAGGTGATAGGGGGCGATGTGATCGGTACCGTTCAGGAGACCGACTCCATCCTCCACAAAATTATGGTTCCCCCCAAGATGAAGGGCAAGATTGTCTCCATCCAGGGCGGGTCCTACACCGTTACCGAGACAGTGGCTGTGCTGGAGCAGCCCAACGGCACTAAGACCGAGCTATCCCTCATGCAGAAGTGGCCCGTGCGTGTGGGCCGCCCCTACAAGCACAAGTATCCTCCCACCATCCCTCTCCAGTCCGGACAGCGGATCGTGGATACCTTCTTCCCTGTGGCCAAGGGCGGCACCGCTGCCATCCCCGGCCCCTTCGGCTCCGGCAAGACGGTGATGCAGCACGCTCTGGCCAAGTGGTCTGACGTGGACCTGGTGGTCTACATCGGCTGCGGCGAGCGCGGCAATGAGATGACCGACGTTCTGCGGGAGTTCCCCGAGCTGGTGGACCCCCGTACCGGCCAGTCCCTGATGAAACGTACCGTCCTCATCGCCAACACCTCCGACATGCCCGTGGCTGCCCGTGCGGCCTCCATCTACACCGGCATTACCATCGCGGAGTACTTCCGGGACATGGGCTACGCCGTGGCCGTCATCGCCGACTCCACCTCCCGCTGGGCCGAGGCTCTGCGTGAGATGTCCGGCCGTCTGGAGGAGATGCCCGGTGAGGAGGGCTATCCCGCCTACCTGAGCTCCCGTCTGGCCCAGTTCTACGAGCGGGCGGGCAGTGTGTCCTGCTTAGGCTCTGATGAGCGCCGGGGCAGCCTCACCGCCGTGGGCGCCGTATCCCCGCCGGGCGGCGACCTCAGTGAGCCCGTCTCCCAGGCCACCATGCGTATCGTCAAGGTGTTCTGGGCTCTGGACGCCTCCCTGGCTTACCGCCGCCACTTCCCCGCCATCAACTGGCTCAATTCCTACTCTCTGTACCTGGACTCCCTGAAGAGCTGGTATGATGAGAACCTGGGCAAGAATTTCCTGCTGAACCGGGAGTGGGCCATGGCCGTGCTCCAGGAGGAGGCCAGCCTGAACGAAATCGTTCAGCTGGTTGGTAAAGACT
>CALWYG010000143.1 GCA_944385695.1 uncultured Oscillospiraceae bacterium
GAGATGAAAAGAGAGCTGGAACCCCTTCGGGCCAGGAAAAAAGCGGGCTGAGAACAGAACGCCGCCCTCCGGAAAAGCAATTCCGAAGGGCGGCGATTTTTCCTATCTGTGGCTGTTGTGTGGTCAAAGATGACCGGAGGAAATGCAGAACAGAGGAAAGTGGGCAAAAAAGTTAGAAAAAAACCGCTGTTTTCTCTCGAAAACAGCGGTTTATCTGGTGGACGATACAGGACTTGAACCTGTGACCTCCCGCACGTCAAGCGGATGCTCTACCAGCTGAGCTAATCGTCCGGACAACGAAGATTATTATACGATAAGAAGCGGAAAATGTCAATACTTAATTTGAAAAAATTTTGAATGAAAGAAGAGAACATGAGACAAGCCTTTTCTCCTTTGCTTTTACAGAAAATTTATCAAAAAGGGAATGGAATATGGTATAATAAAAAAGCGAGATCTCATTTCTTTTTTTGGAGGAATGTTTTATGTTAAAACTTGATCTGTCTAAGCTGAAAGGATTTATCCCGGAAGACTACCTGTCCGCAAGGGAAGGCGCGCTGACCAAGGCGGCGGATATGCTGGCCAACCACAATGGCCCTGGTGGAGATTTTACCGGCTGGGTGACCTTGCCCCGGGATTATGATAAGGAGGAGTTTACTCGCATTCAGGCGGCTGCCAAAAAGATTCAGCAGCAGTCTCAGGTTCTGCTGGTCATTGGAATCGGCGGTTCCTACCTGGGTGCCCGGGCAGTTATCGATATGCTCTGCTCTCCCAACTATAACCTGAAGAAAAAAGATACCCCGGATATCTACTTTGCCGGCAACAACCTGTCCACCGACAGTCTGCTGGAGCTTATCGAGCTGGTGGGCGACCGGGACTTCTCGATCAATATCATTTCTAAATCCGGCACTACCACTGAGCCCGCCGTAGCGTTCCGCATTTTTAAAGACATGCTGGAGAAGAAGTACGGCAAGGAGGAAGCCCGGGAGCGGATCTATGCCACTACGGACAAGGCCCGCGGAGCGCTGAAGGGTCTGGCTGACAAGGAGGGCTACGAGGAGTTTGTGGTGCCCGACGAGGTCGGCGGCCGCTACTCTGTGCTCACGGCTGTGTGCCTGCTGCCCATCGCTGTGGCCGGAGTGGACATCAGCCAGCTTATGGGCGGCGCCGCCCAGGCCATGGAGCAGATGTCCGTGGGAGGGCTGGACAACCCCGCCTGGCAGTATGCTGCCGCCCGCCATGCCCTCTATCAGGCAGGCAAGAAGGTGGAGCTGCTGGCTGGCTATGAGCCTCCCTTCCGGTTCTTTGCCGAGTGGTGGAAGCAGCTCTTTGGCGAGAGCGAAGGCAAGGACGGCAAGGGCCTGTTCCCCGCCAGCGTGGAGTTTACCGCCGACCTGCACTCCATGGGTCAGTATATCCAGCAGGGTGAGCGGATCATGTTTGAGACGGTGGTGAAGTTCGCCCCCAAGGGTGAGTTCCTGATCCCCAACGACCCCGAGAATGTGGACGGCCTCAACTTCCTGACCGGAAAGCCCCTGGCCTTTGTAGCAGAACAGGCCATGCGTGGAACCATTCTGGCCCACGTGGACGGCGGTGTGCCCAATGTGCTGGTGGAGATGCCCGCCATTTCTGCCCAGTGCGTAGGCTATCTCATCTACTTCTTTGAGTATGTTTGTGGCCTGTCCGGCTATCTGCTGGAGGTCAATCCTTTTGACCAGCCTGGCGTGGAAGCCTATAAGAAGAACATGTTTGCTCTCCTGGGCAAGCCCGGCTATGAAGATATGAAGGCCGAGCTGGAGGCAAAGCTGTAAAAAGCTGCTGGAAAATTTCAAAATAATTTTGTTGAAAAACACACCCTGATATGGTAAAGTGTATGTAAGCAAAGGGTCCCCCCTTATGTGAAATCGTTAAGGAGTGATACACATGATTCGAGTCATCATGGGCAAGAAGGGCTCCGGCAAAACCAAGCAGATGATCAACATGATCAATGAGGCCGTCCAGACTGAGCACGGCAATGTGGTTTGTATTGAGAAGGGCAATAAGCTGACCTTCGACATCCACTATCAGATCCGCCTGGTGGAGTCCAGCCAGTATGATATCGCCAACTACACCGCGCTGAAGGGCTTTGTCAGCGGGCTGTATGCCGGCAACTATGACATTACTCACATTTTCATCGACAGCCTGACCAAGATCGTGGGCGGTGAGTGTGACAATGACACCGAGAACTTCCTGGACTGGCTGAGCAAATTTGCTGACCAGCACAACATTAAGTTCACCATCACCATCAGCGACGATGAGTCTCTGGCTCCCGAGGGAGTAAAGAAGTACTTCTAATCAAGTAAAATAACACCGCTGCCTTAGGCAGCGGTGTTATTTTGCCCAATGGGCAGCTAAAGCAGCTTTGATGGACCTATTTGCACGGGAATAGGTAAGCCGTTCCAGGAAAGTGATAATGTGGGGAGAGCGGCTTGTTTTGAAAAGTCCGTTAACCTGGTCTTAGGAGATCGGGTTTTGATAAAAACAGGTTGACAGAATGCAGAAAAAAGAGTATGCTAAACCCAGGAATAGAACTAACGTTCTATTCCTGGGTTTTCTCTTTGGCCGGAAATCAAGCGTGGGCAATTGGCTCGGGCAAAGCAACACACAGGCCCTGTGCCTAAGGAAACCAGAGATCCGCAGGGCTGGTGCGATGAGAGCAGCGGCAAGTAAGAAAATCCGGTTTAGCAGGGGAGGGAGGATCTATGGCTCTGGGAAAACGTGTGGGATGTATGCTGCGGTACATGGCTGGAAGTGCCGCCTCATCCGGCCCGGAATAAGAAAAAACGGCAACCATTCGGTTACCGTTTTTCTGGTGGAGGAGGGTGGATTCGAACCACCGAAGCTAACGCAACAGATTTACAGTCTGCCCCCTTTGGCCACTCGGGAACTCCTCCATATTAAGTTTTAGAATTTGGAGCTGGTGGACGGATTCGAACCCCCGACCTGCTGATTACAAATCAGCTGCTCTACCAGCTGAGCTACACCAGCACGTAGCTGTCCAACAGCAAGCGCTATTATAGCAAAGAAAGTGGGGTGTGTCAATAGGTTTGAGAAAAAATTTTTGGCCGTTTTTGCGAGATAGTCAGAGGGCGTTTCCCTCATGGATTTGCGCGGTATGCGGCCAAGAACAATATGGCCGGGACAGAGAGAGAATGTGGAAAGGCAGATATGTGTGTGTGTGCTGCCTTGCCCGGCTCAGCACGGAGGAGGAATGAACATGACTTTAGCAGAACTTTCCATTGAGTATCGCAGCCACGCGCAGGCACTGAGCGTTCGGATTTGCCAGCTGGAGTATCTGATTGAGCAGACCAACGATCCCGATCGCCGCTGCCAGCTTCAGGATCGGGTCCGGCTGCTGTCTACTATGCTGCGGGAGGCCCGGGAGCTTGCGGTGCTGACCGAGCGCTACTATGACAGGGGGTATCGCCGCAATGCCAAATACACGATATAAAAAAGGCGCAAAATATGCCGCGGATATGGCCGCCTACTGTAGGCAGATGGCGGAGGACAACAGTGTGGAGATCGGCCGTCTGAAGCGAAATCTGATTTGCGCATTGAAAGAGGATGTAACGCCAAAGCAGAGACAGGCGTTATTTTTATACTATGCACAGGGGAAAAACATGCGGGAGATCAGCGAACATCTGGGTGTGGATAAATCCACAGTGTGCCGTACCATCAAGCGGGGAGAACGGCGGCTTCAGCGGTGTCTTCGCTATGGGGCGGAGAGATACCTGCTGGGCATGGAGCAGGAGAACAGAAAATAGCGGCAAATTGCGCACAGGCGGCATTCCGGCCCTGCACATACAAATGCAAAGGGGCACAGCCGCCTTGCAGGCCGCACCAAAAAAGAAGCACCTGCTAAGCAGGTGCTTCTTTTTTGGTACGCCCGAGCGGATTCGAACCGCTGGCCTTCCGCTTAGGAGGCGGACGCTCTATCCTGCTGAGCTACGGACGCAAATGCTCCCTTATGGGAGCGTACTGTGTTATTTTAGCCCAGAACGGCCTGCCTGTCAACGAAAAAAGAGCCGACTGTCCGGGGAAAGCGACCGACTATCCCAAAAGGATGGACAGCTGGGGGCGCGGGCGGTTATACTGGGGATGAAAGGGGGGAGCTGGCCGTGGAAGTGGAGATCCGGATGGAGGAGGGCAGGAAGGAGCCCAAGGTGATCATCCTGACCGGAGAGGAGACGGAAGAGGTGCGCCGGCTGGTCGAGCAGCTGCAGGAGCTGCGGCTGGACCCTGTTCCAGTGCGCCGGCAAGAGGAGCGGCTGCTGCTGCCCCAGGAGGCGTTCCTGCGCTTCTATACGGACGGGAAGGGCGTCTCAGCCCAGACGGACACGGAGACCTTTGCCGTCCCCCTGCGGCTCTATGAGCTGGAAGAGCGATTGGATAAAAGCCGCTTTGCGCGCATTTCCAATGGAGAGATTATCAACCTGAACAAAGTGACGGCGGTGGATCTGTCCCTCAGCGGAACCATCCGTATGACCCTGGAGGGCGGGGTCTACGTCTATGTGTCCCGGCGGTATGTAAAGAAAATCAAAGAGACGCTGAAGGCAGGGAGGAGGCGGAACCAATGAAAGGAGAAAAACGACCGTTCCCCTTACGCGTTGTGCTGGGGGGACTGTTGGGGGCGGTGGTGGCCCCTCTGGTGGTCTGCTATGGGTGGGGCTCCTGGATCGGCATTGGAGAGGGTGTGCCGGTGGGCGCATTTGGCCTTTCCTTCCTGATGGTGTTCCGGAGCATGGCCTCCGCCTTTGGCTCGGCAGAGGTGGCGGCGGTGGTCCAGAGCCTGCTGGGAGCTCTGCTGGGCGGGGTGGTGACAGTGGCCACCCTCCCCTTCGCTGAGGACGGAAAGACCCTGGTGAGGCGTTCCCTGTTCCACTTTCTGGCTACCCAGGGGGCCTTTCTGCTGCTAATTTTGGTCTGCAGGTGGGTGGACGGCTGGTGGCTGCCTCTTCTCTACAGCGCGCTGCTGACCCTGCTGTACCTGCTCATCTGGCTGGGGCGGTGGACGGGTTGGTATTTGGAGGTGGTGGAGCTGCGGGAGCTGCTGGGCCTGGACCCGGGTCCAACCCCCCTGAAATGGCGGGAGACCCTGCCCTATTTGCCCCTGGTGCTGCTCATGTGCCTGGGCGTCCCCCTGGCGCTGCGGGTGCCGGAGTATATGCTGGGCAAGGGATTCCCCGCCCTCTCCGGTGTCTACTATCCCATCTTGGTGCTGCCGGTGGTGAGCCTGTGTGTAGGGGTGTCCCTGGGCAAGCGCCGGGGTGTGTGTCCCCTGTACCCCGCGGCCTGTCTGCTGTGCTGCCTGCCCATGACCTGTTGGCTGGTCGGTGCTTTTTCCACGCCGCCCTACTACTGTCTGCTGTCGGTCATCCCCGCCCTTCTGGGCAACCTGGGAGGCTGGCTGTGGCGGCGGAGAAAGGGGGGCAAAATGCCCTGAGAGGAGGTTTTCCTATGGATAGCGTGACATTCTTCCTGATTGTCCCTTCCGTTTGCGCCCTGGCGCAGTGTATCCTCACCTATTCCCCGCTGCCCCGCCGGGTGAAACAGGCCCCGGCTGCTCTGGCCCTGGCTGTGGGGCTGGTGTGTTTTTTGGGAATAGTGGGGAGGCTGCCTCTGCCAGAGACCTATTATTTTGACCGGAACTCTTTTCTGGCCTTTCCCGATTATTGGCATATTGGGCTGTTCTGCATCCCTGTTCTGGTGGGGCTGGGCATCGGAGCGGCGCTTGGGTGCCTCATTCCAAAGGAATGTGACAAGGAGGAGAAACCGTGAAAAAAGAAGTGCGCCTTTACAATGTAATTCTGCCCATTTGGCTTCTCTGGCTTTTCCCCCAGCTCTTTATTTTCGTGGTCCCTGCCAACCTGGCGGTGGACTGTGTGGTGCTGGCTGTGACGCTGACGGCGCTGAGGCACCGGGGGAAGGGCGCGGTGCTGAAAAAGCTTTGGTGGAAGTTCTGGCTGCTGGGCTTTCTGGCGGATTTTATGGGAGTGCTGGTTCTGCTGCCCGGCGCATTTCTTCCCGCGCTTTTCTCCGATGCGGCCTGGACCTATGACATCAGTACGGCCATGATCGCAAACCCCTTCCGCCATCCCGCGTCTCTTCTGTGGACCCTGGTGGGGGTGGCCCTGGCGGGGGTATGCATCTACTTCTTTGACAAGCGTGCTATGAAGAAGTGTGACCTGCTCACGGCCGGAGAAAAGCATGTGGTGGCTCTCACCATGGCCATTGTTACTGCGCCGTGGCTGTTTTTAGTGCCGATGTATTTATATTGATTTCAAAGCAACAAGTGCCCCCGTCCGGACGGACGGGGGCACATTTCTTTGCGGGATTTGCAAATCAGCTAAGCTGGAACTGTCCGGTATAGAGCCGGTAGTAACGGCCTTTCTTTTCCAGAAGCTCCTCGTGATCGCCTTTCTCCTCAATCTGCCCGTGCTCGATGACCACGATGCAGTTGGAATTGCGTACGGTAGAGAGCCGGTGGGCGATGACGAACACGGTCCGCCCCTCCATCAGGGCGTCCATGCCCTTCTGGATGAGAGCCTCGGTACGGGTGTCGATGGAGGAGGTGGCCTCGTCCAGAATCATCACCGGCGGATCCGCCACGGCGGCCCGGGCGATGGCCAGCAGCTGCCGCTGGCCCTGGGAGAGGTTGGCACCGTCTCCGGTGACCATGGTCTGGTACCCTTCCGGGAGGCGGCGTATGAAGGAGTGGGCGTTGGCGCTCTTGGCGGCGGCAATACACTCCTCATCGGTGGCATCCAGACGGCCGTAGCGGATGTTGTCCATGATGGTGCCGGTGAAGAGGTGGGTGTCCTGAAGAACCGCACCCAGGGACCGGCGCAGGTCATCCTTGCGGATGGAGCGCACATCGATGCCATCGTAGGTGATTATGCCGCCTTCAATCTCATAGAAGCGGTTGATAAGATTGGTGATGGTGGTCTTGCCCGCGCCGGTGGAGCCCACGAAGGCGATCTTCTGGCCCGGATTGGCGTAGACGGACACGTCCTTCAAAATCCGTTTGCCCGGCACGTAGGAGAAGTCCACATGGTTAAAGCGCACGGCTCCCTTGAGCTCGGTGAGGTAGTAATCCTCGCCGGGGACATTGCGCACCGTACCCCGGATGAGGTGGAGGGTGGGGTTCCCGTTCTGGTCCGGGTACTTCCAGGCCCAGCCGTGGCCGGAGAGGGCGGACAGATCGGTAATTTCGGTGAGAGCGCCGTCGGGAGATACCTTCACCCAGAGACCATCCTGAGAGTCGGTACCGGGAGGCAGAAGCTTACATCCATCTTTTTCCCGTACCGCCTGCCCCAGCTCAGTGAGGACATCCCCCTCCACCAGGACGGGGACCAGAGCCATACCGGCGCTGCGGGGGGTCTTCCAGGCCCAGATGTGGGTGCGGCGGGCGCTGGTATTGGGGGAGAGCGTGCCGTTGGCGTCCTTCTCCACCTCCACCAGAGTAACGGTGCCCTCGTCCACCTCGGGCTGGGTGTCCATCACTTCAAAGATCCGCTCAGCACCGGCCAGGGCGGAGAGAAGGGTGGTCATCTGCTGGGAAATCTGGTTCAAAGGCTGGCCCACCTGCTTGGAGTAGTTGAGGTAGACCACCAGACCGCCCAGGTCAAAGCCCTGGAGGACGGACAGCAGTCCGCCGAAGGCGGCGGTGAGGGCGTAGCTGATGTTCATCAGGTTGCCGGAGACGGGCATGATCATAATGGAATAGAAGTTTGCCTTCTGGGCGGCGTCCCGGTAGGCGTTGTTGAGCGTCTGGAACTTCTCCTTGGCCTGCTCCTCGTGGGTAAAGGCCTTGACCACCTTCAGTCCCTCAATGACCTCTTGAATCTCGCCGTTGACATCGCCCAAAGCGGCCTGCTGCTTCTGATAGAAGCGGCGGCTGCGGCCGCCCAGGCGCTTGAACAGGAAGATGGTCAGAACCAGGAGCAGAGCGGTGACCAGAAAGAGCTTCCAGTTAATCAAGAGCATGAGCAGCACCAGACCCACGAACATAAGGGCGCTGGAGCAGAGAGAAACCACGCTCTGTTCCAAAGCCATCTGCACGTTGTCCGCGTCGTTGGTAAAGCGGCTCATCAGTTCCCCGTGGGGGTGCTTGTCAAAGTAGCTCAGGGGCAGGGCCTGAAGTTTGTCGAACAGGTCCTTGCGCAGGCGGTTGACGCCCCGCTGAGCCAGGCGGACCATGACGGCGGACTGGCAGTAGGTGGCCACACAGCCCACCAGATAAATACCCACCAGCTTGAGGATGGCAAAGGCCAGCCCGGCAAAGTCGGTGCAGCCGGACCAGATAAAGTCGTTGATGATGCCGCGCATCATATAGGAACCGCCCAGATTGCTGGACACAGAGAGGATCAGAAACAGCAGCACGGCCAGCAGCGGCAGCTTGCTGCGGGTCAGATAGCCCACCAGGCGGCGGGCTGTTTTTGCCATATTCTTTGGCTTGGCGTAGCCCCCACGCGGGGCGCGATTGGGTCCTGGCATTATTCACCCACCCCCTCTTGCTGAGATTGATAGATTTCCTGATAAATGGCGTTATTTGCCAGCAGCTCCTCGTGGGTGCCCTGGCCGGCGATGTGGTCGTCATCCAGAATAAGAATTTCGTCGGCGTACTGCACCGAGGAGATACGTTGGGCAATGATGATGACGGTGGTATCCTTGAGATTCTTTTGGAAGGATTCCCGAATGGCTGCCTCCGTGGCCGAGTCCACTGCGGAGGTGGAGTCGTCCAGAATGAGGATGGCGGGCTTGCGCAGCATGGCTCGGGCGATACAAAGCCGCTGCTTCTGGCCGCCGGAGACGTTGGTGCCGCCCTGGGTGAACATGGTGTCGAAGCCGTCGGGGAAGGACATGATAAAGTCGTAGGCCTGCGCGTCTTTGGCGGCCTGGATGATCTCTTCCTCAGTGGCGTCCGGACGGCCCCAGAGGAGGTTTTCCCGGATAGTGCCGGTGAAGAGCACATTGGTCTGGAGAACCATGCCTATGCGGCTTCTCAATTCCTCCAGAGGGTAGTCCCGCACATCCATCCCATCCACCAGCACCGCCCCGCCGGTGACGTCGTAGAAGCGGGGAATGAGGTTGACCAGGGAGGATTTGCCCGTGCCGGTGCCGCCTACGATGGCCACAAAGGAGCCGGGCTTTACGGTAAAGCTGATGTTGGAGAGTACGTCGTCTCCCGTGCCGGTAGCCACATATTTGAAGGAGACGTTCCGAAACTCCACCTGACCCTTAGGGGCGGGGAGCGCCTGCTCCTTGGCGTGAGGCTTATCTTCCACTGAGGGCTCGGTCTTCAGCACCTCGTTGATCCGGTGGGCGCAGGCCTGGGCACGGGTGAGCTGGAGCAGAGCCACAGCCACCATCATAACGCTCATTAGGATCTGGAAAATATAGTTGATAAAGGCCTGCAGGTCGCCCAAAAGGAAGCCCTCGGCCATCACCATCTTGCCGCCCAGGTACAGCACCGCCACGGTGGCGCCGTTCATGGCCAGCATCATGATGGGCATAATGGCAATGACCTTGAGGCCGACGTTGAGGGCGGCATCCATGAGTTCGTCGTTGGACTTTTTAAATTTGTCCCGCTCGTGGTTTTCCCGGACGAAGGC
>CALWYG010000144.1 GCA_944385695.1 uncultured Oscillospiraceae bacterium
ATCATACAGTGGAGATCATGGTAAAAGATCGAGGTGTAGGGATCCGTGATATTGAGCAGGCGAAAACACCACTGTACACCACAGGGGGCGCAGAGCGATCTGGTATGGGCTTTACCATTATGGAGAGCTTTATGGACACGCTGAAGGTTCGCTCCACCCCCGGCAAGGGCACCACCGTCACCATGTCGCGGAAAATTGCCCGCCGGGCGGGCCGGTGAGCGGGACCTTGTCCGGCCCCGCTCTGCTCCAGGCGGCCCGGGAGGGGGACGCCCAGGCCTGTGAGCAGGTGCTGCTGGAAAATAACGGCCTGATTTGGAGCGTGGTGCGCCGGTACTATGGCCGGGGAGTGGAGCCGGACGACCTCTACCAGCTGGGGTGCCTGGGCTTTCTGAAGGCAGTGCGGGGCTTTGACCCGGAGTACGGTACCCAGTTTTCCACCTATGCGGTGCCCAAAATTGCCGGAGAGATCCGAAGGTTTCTTCGGGACGATGGCCCGGTCAAGGTGAGCCGTGGAGTGAAAGAACGAGGGGCCAGCATCCGCGGGGCAAGAGGGCGCCTTTCCAGCCAGCTGGGGCGGGAACCCACCCTGTCCGAGCTGGCGGAGGATACCGGACTGACCCCTGAGGAGATTGCCGCTGCCGAAACGGCCACCGAGCCGGTCATCTCCCTCCAGACGGAGACGGGGGAGGGAGGACTTACTCTGGAGGGTATGCTCTCTGTGGGACAGGAGGAAGAAGGGCTGGTGGAGCGGCTGACCCTCCGCGCAGCTATTTCCGGCCTTCCAGAGCGGGAGCAGCAGGTGCTGCTGCTGCGATACTACCGGGGCATGACCCAGGTGAATGCCGCCAGAGTGCTGGGGGTGTCTCAGGTCCAGGTGTCCCGGCTGGAGCGCCGGGCGCTGGAACGGCTGCGGGCAGAGCTGACCTAGCGCAGCAATGGACAGAAAAAAAGCCCCCCTTTGGCGGAAGGGGGGCTTTGGTGATGCGACACAGGGGAGAGAAAGGGCGCTCAGGAGAGAGAAAGAGCTGCCCGGCCAATGCCGCACACACTGCTTCGGAGGAAGTGAGAGAACTGCCGAAGCAATGCTCATGGAAAGGGTTCGTGGAGAGAAGATTCCCTTTTCATCCCCTATTATACTGGGCGGTAAATAAAATGGGTATAAATGAACGGGAGAACCCTGTAAAAAAGCTGTTAAAAAACCGCTTCCGGAACGGTCCGGAAGCGGTTTTTCAGTCGTCCAGCATGCGGTAGCCAATGCCCAGCTCCGTGTGGATATACTTGGGGTCGGAGGGGTTTTCCTTTAGCTTGCGGCGGATGTTGGCCATGTTTACCCGAAGGATCTGGTTGCTTCCGCTGCTGCTGTATGGACCCCACACATGCGCCAGAATAAAGTCATAGGTGAGCACCTTGCCGGCGTGAATGGCCAGAAGCTCGATAATTTTAAATTCATTCTGGGTGAAGTGAATCTCCTCGTCCCCCAGCATAACCTGGTGCCGGGCCAGATCCACCGTCAGGTCCTTGATCTGGTAGACGTCCCGCTGAATACCCTGACTCAGCTTCAGCCGGTCGGAGCGGCGCAGGGCGGAGCGAATCCGGGCCAGCAGCTCAGATACTCCAAAGGGCTTGACCACATAGTCGTCCGCCCCCATGTCCAGGGCCTTGACCTTTTCTGACTCCCGGTCCCGGGCGGAGATGATGATGGTGGGCACCTCCCGGGGCAGCCCCCGGAGCTGGGCCAGGATGTCCAGCCCGTCGGTATCAGGCAGCCCCAGATCCAGCAGAACCAGATCCGGGCTGTGGGAAAAGAAGAGGGACATGCCCTCTTTGCCCCGGTAGGCGGGGATGGCTTTGTAGTCGTTGGCGGTGAGGGCCCGGCAGATGAAGTTGCTGATGGACCGCTCGTCCTCAATGACCAGAATGGTCTGTTTTTCACTCATGACTATGTTCCTCCATGGGAAGGCCGAAGCGGAAGACCGCGCCGCCCTCGGGATCGTTGCCCGCGGCAAAAAAGCCTCCGTGGGCCTTGATGATGCGCTGACAGACGGACAGGCCGATGCCCATCCCCCGGGTGGTATCCCCGGACAGAGACTGGGGAAGCGGCTTTCCCGCCTGGATGGCCTGACAGACCTCAGGCAGCAGGCCGCAGCCCTTGTCTCGGACCTCCACCACTGCGTAGTCCTCCTGGCGGAACAGGCTCAGGCGGATGTGCTCCAAGTCACCGGAGTGGCGGATGGCATTTTCCAGAAGGTTGACAATGACCTGCTTGATGAGCAGAGGATCCATGGGGAGGTAGAGAATGTCCTCGGACAGGTCCATGGCGATGTGGCAGTCCGGGAAGTGCCGCCGGGTGGTCAGCAGGGCGTCCCCGGCCACCTCCTCCAGCATTTCCTCCTGCTTTTTTAAGGGGAAGGTTCCGTCCTGAAGGCGGGTGACGGAAAGAAGGTTTTCCACCATGACAATGAGAGAGTCGGCGTCCCGTTTGATGTCGGTGAGCATGCTCAGGTTTTTGGGAGACACCTCAGGACTGCTGAGCAGGACGGAGACCGCACCCGAGATGGCGGTAAGGGGAGTGCGCAGGTCGTGGGAGACGGCCCTTAGAATGTTGCCCCGGATGGCCTCCCGCTCTGACTGGAGCTGAATGGCCGCCTTTTCCGCGTTGAGTTTTTCGTTCATCTCATACAGGGCCTTGGTATTTTTCTCCCGCCGGGCGGCCTCAACGGCCTGCTTTTTCACCCGGGCGGTAAGGGCGCATACCACGCAGGAAATGGCCACCATGGACAGCATGGCCACGGGATAACCCGCCCGGGTCAGGGAAAACTGGGCGTAGGGGGCCATGAAATAGATGTTGATGCACAGGGCACCGATGATGGAGGCGGCGATGCCGTAAAAGTATCCGCTGGTGAGCAGGGAGATCAGTACCACCGCCAGCACAAAGACCAGGGCAGAGTTGTTTTCTCCTCCGGTGTGACTGATGAGGATGCTGCTGGCCCAGTAGGCTGCGCACAGAAACAGAGCGGTTACCATCAAATTCCGCGGGATGGCGGGAATCCGGCGAAACAGGGCCTCCAAATCGTGATAGATGGAGGAAAATCGAACCTTGATTTTCCGAAAGAATGCCATGGTCTGCGCCTCCTTTCCCGCAATTATACCAAAAAAGCCGGGCTGCGTAAAGGGAAGGACAAATTTTTACAGTTTTCTTACCTGGTCCTATACTTGTATCCTATAGGGAATAGTGGTATAATAGAACGATTTCCGGCCTGCGCCGAAAAAAGAGAAAAGAGGCTGAACAATATGACATATAAAGAAGAATTCATCACCTTTATGGTACGTTCCGGCGTGCTGACCTTTGGCGACTTTACCACCAAGTCCGGACGGAAGACTCCCTACTTTGTCAACACCGGCAACTATAAGACCGGCGCCCAGGCCGCTAAGCTGGGAGACTATTATGCCGCCTGTATTCAGGAGCATATGCCCGAGGGCATCACCTGCCTCTTTGGCCCCGCCTACAAGGGAATTCCTCTGGCTGTGTCCGCCGCCGCCTCCCTGTACCGCAATTACGACCGGGACCTGCCTTACTGCTTCAACCGCAAAGAAGTCAAGGATCATGGCGAGGGCGGCTCCATGGTGGGCTACAAGCCCCAGGACGGGGACGATGTGGCCATCATCGAGGACGTGGTTACCGCCGGGACCGCCGTGCGGGAGTCCATTGAACTGTTCAAGCATGTGGCCAAGGTGAATATGAAGGCCTTGTTTGTCTCTGTGGACCGGATGGAGCGGGGCACCCGGGAGTGCTCTACTCTGGACGAGCTGCGCCAGGACTACGGCATCCAGGTGTTCCCCATTGTCACCGTGCGGGAGGTCATCTCCTTCCTCCACAACAACCCCGTGGACGGCAAGGTGTATATCGACGACGAGATGAAGGCCAAGATGGAGGCCTATTTGGAGCAGTACGGCGCTAAGCAGTAAGGATGATTGGAGAGAGAGAAAGGGGCGGTCGTTGTGGCTAGCCACATCGGTCACCGAGAGCGAGTAAAAACCGAATTTTTAACCCGGGGGATCGAGGGATGGCCCGACCACCGGGTGCTGGAGCTGCTGCTGTTCTATGCCCTCCCCAGGGGAGATGTGAACCCCCTGGCCCACGAACTCATCGACCGGTTCGGCTCTCTGGCCAAGGTTCTGGATGCCTCGGCCGATGAGCTTCGTAAGGTGCCGGGCATGGGGGAGCACACAGTGGCTCTGCTGCGGATGATCCCGGCGCTGAGCGGGCGGTATGTAGCCCAGCGCAGCGGGCCAGGGGAACTGGTCCACACCGCCAATGAGGCGGCCAAACTGCTGGGCCCGTATTTCTATGGGGCGGCCAACGAGATGGTCTATGTGCTGTGTCTGGACGCGAAGGGGAAGGTGCTGGGAATCCGAAAAGTGTCCGAGGGAAACATTCTGAACTCCGATGTGAACATCCGCCGGGTGGCGGAGATCTGCATGGCCCTGGGCGCTGTGTACTTTTATCTGGCCCATAATCATACCAGTCAGCTGGCCTTCCCTTCCGCGGAGGACTGGCAATGTACCGATGTGGTGAAATGTGCCCTGGCACCGCTTGGCGTGTCTCTGGTGGACCACCTGATCTTCGTGGAAGGGGATGTGGTGTCCCTGCGGGAATCGGAGCGCAGCGGAGGACGCAAGCTTCTGCGGCTGGTTGGACCGGAGCCTTGGTAGAGAAATGACTCTTGTTATGGAACGTTAGTTCTGATATAATGGAGGGCACCAAAGGGAGGAGGCGGCACTGTGCCGAAGTTTGAAGTCGTATCGGAATATACCCCATCCGGTGACCAGCCGGAGGCCATCGCCGCCCTGTCCCAGGGCATTGAGATGGGCCTGGACGAGCAGACTCTTCTGGGCGTCACCGGTTCGGGCAAGACCTTTACCATGGCCAAGATCATCGAGAAGGTCCAGCGGCCCACCCTGGTGCTGGCCCACAACAAGACTCTGGCCGCACAGCTGTGTGCGGAGTTTAAAGAGTTTTTTCCCAACAATGCGGTGGAATATTTTGTCTCCTACTATGACTACTACCAGCCGGAGGCCTATATTCCCCATACCGATACCTTTATTGAAAAGGACTCCTCCATCAACGAGGAGATTGACCGTTTGCGCCTGGCCGCTACCGCTTCGCTGCTGGAGCGGCGGGATGTGATTGTGGTGTCCTCCGTGTCCTGCATCTACGGTCTGGGTGAGCCGGAGGATTTTGAGAAGATGATGGTCTCTCTCCGGGTGGGAGCCCAGCTGGAGCGGGACGAGCTGCTGAAGCGCCTGGTGGCCATCCGCTATGAGCGAAACGACATCGCCTTCGAGCGCAACATGTTCCGGGTGCGGGGGGACACGGTGGAGATCTGGCCCGCCTACTGGAAGGACACCGCCATCCGGGTGGAGTTCTTTGGGGACGAGATTGACCGCATCTCCGAAATCAACGTGGTCACTGGTTCCCCCATCCGCAGGCTGAACAACATCCCCATCTGGCCCGCCACCCATTACGTGACCCCAAAAGAGAAGATGGACGCCGCTATTCAGGAGATTTATAAGGAACTGGAGGAGCGGGTAGCCTTCTTTGAGAAGGAAAATAAACTCATTGAGGCCCAGCGGATCAAGCAGCGCACCATGTATGACGTGGAGATGATGCAGGAGCTGGGTTATTGCTCGGGCATTGAGAACTCTTCCCGGGTGTTCGAGGGGCGGCCGGTGGGTTCTCCGCCCCACACCCTGCTAGACTATTTTCCAAAGGACTTTGTCCTGTTTATTGACGAGAGCCACGTGACCCTGCCCCAGGTGCGGGCCATGTACAACGGCGACCGGGCCCGAAAGACCACCCTGGTGGACTACGGCTTCCGCCTGCCCTGCGCCTATGACAACCGGCCGCTGAAGTTTGAGGAGTTTGAAAAGCGCCTGAATCAGGTGGTCTATGTCTCCGCCACGCCGGGGGAGTATGAGCGCAGCCGCTCGGGGCAAATCGTGGAGCAGGTTATCCGTCCCACCGGTCTGCTGGACCCCAAAATTGAAGTGCGCCCGGTGGAGGGGCAGATCGACGACCTCATCGGCGAAATCAACGCCCGCACCGCCCGAAACGAGCGGGTTCTGGTCACCACCCTCACCAAGCGCATGGCGGAGGATCTCACCACCTACCTCCAGGGGGCGGGGATCAAGGTGCGGTATATGCACCACGATGTGGACACCATGGAGCGCATGGAGATTATCCGGGACCTGCGCCTGGGCACCTTCCATGTACTGGTGGGCATTAACCTTCTCCGGGAAGGCCTGGACCTGCCCGAGGTCAGCTTGGTGGCCATTTTGGACGCGGATAAGGAGGGCTTCCTGCGCAGCGAGACCTCTCTCATCCAGACCATCGGCCGTGCGGCCCGAAACGCCGAGGGCATGGTCATTATGTATGCCGACACCATCACCCCCTCCATGCGCCGGGCCATGGACGAGACCGAGCGCCGCCGGGAGAAGCAGGACGCCTTCAACAAGGCCCACGGCATTGTGCCCAAGACGGTCATCAAGTCCGTGCGGGACCTGCTGGAGATCGGCGTGTCCGAGGGCAGCGAGGCGGAGCGGAAGGGCGAGACGAAGAGCCTCACCAAGCAGCAGAAGGCTGAGCGCATCGCCAAGCTGGAGAAGGAAATGAAAGAGGCGGCCAAGATGCTGGAATTCGAGCTGGCGGCCGCGCTGAGAGATCAGATTATCGAATTGAGAGGACAATAAGGGCCGCCTCTTTGACCCGCGCACAGCGCGGGCGCGCCGGGCGGCGCGTACAAATGGTTTGGCGGAGCCAACCATTTGCCGCAGGCGGAATTCCCTCCCGCCGAGGATGAAAAGAAGAGGGGCCCCCGCGAGCAAGGCTCGTGGGGCGGCGGCCAAAATGCTGGAATTCGAGCTGGCGGCCGCGCTGAGAGATCAGATTATCGAGCTGAGAGGCAAATAGTCATGGCAAAGCAAAAAGATGAAAAAACCAATGTCATGCGCATTCTGGAGCAAAAGGGGATTCCCTACACCCCCCATACCTATCCCCATGAGGAGGGCGTGGCTGTGGACGGGGTGACCGTGGCCCGGTCCATGGGCCAGGACCCGGAGTGTGTGTTCAAAACCCTGGTGGCCCGGGGGGCGTCCAATGCCCTCTATGTCTTTGACATCCCTGTGGGGGACAGCCTGGATCTGAAGAAGGCGGCAAAGGCGGTGGGGGAGAAGTCCATTGCCATGCTCCACCAGAAGGAGCTTTTGCCCCTCACCGGCTATGTCCACGGAGGCTGTTCCCCGGTGGGCATGAAGAAGCAGTACCCCACCGTCTTCCATGAGACGGCGGAGATCATCGACACCATCACCGTTTCCGCGGGAAAAATCGGTTATCAGGTGGAGCTGGCCCCTGCCGACCTCATCGCCCTGGTGGGAGCGTCCACCGCGGATTTGACCGTCTAAGAAGGAGAAACCCCAATGCACAGTCATATTTATGTAAAAGGCGCCCGAGTAAACAACCTGAAAAATATTGACGTGGCCATTCCCCGGGACAAGCTGGTGGTGCTGACCGGCCTGTCCGGGTCGGGCAAATCCTCCTTGGCCTTTGATACCATCTATGCCGAGGGCCAGCGGCGGTATGTGGAGTCGCTCTCCTCCTATGCACGGATGTTTTTGGGCCAGATGGAGAAGCCCGATGTGGACTATATTGACGGTCTCTCTCCCGCCATCTCCATCGACCAGAAGACCACCAGCAAGAATCCCCGCTCCACCGTGGGCACTGTGACGGAGATCTATGACTATCTGCGTCTGCTGTGGGCCCGGGTGGGAACCCCCCACTGCCCCATCTGCGGCAAGGAGATCAAGCAGCAGACCATCGACCAGATCATCGACCAGGTTTTGGCCCTGCCGGAGGCCACCCGCATCCAGGTGATGGCTCCGGTGATCCGGGGAAAGAAGGGCGAGCACGCCAAGATCTTTGAGGATGCCCGGAAGTCGGGCTATGTCCGCTGCCGGGTGGACGGCATCGCCTATGATCTCAGTGAGGAGATCAAGCTGGAGAAGAACAAAAAACACGACATTGAGATCGTGGTGGACCGCCTGGTCATCCGGGAGGACATCAACCGCCGCCTTACCGACAGCGTGGAGGTGGCCTCCAACCTGGCCGGCGGTCTGGTGGTGATCAACATCGTGGGGGAGGACCGGGACATCCTCTTCTCCCAGAACTATGCCTGTGAAGACTGTGGGGTATCCATTGAGGAGCTGTCTCCCCGGATGTTCTCCTTTAATAACCCCTTCGGAGCCTGCCCCACCTGCATGGGCCTGGGTTCCCAGATGAAAATTGACCCGGATATGATTATCCCCAACAAGGATCTGTCCATCGTGGAGGGGGCCATTACCGCCTCTGGATGGAACAACATCAAGTCCGACGGCATCTCCCGGATGTACTTTGACGCCCTGGCCAAAAAGTATAAATTTAAGCTGAACACCCCCATTAAGGACCTGCCCAAGGAAGTCCTGGATGTGATTTTGTACGGCACCAATGGGGAGAAGCTTACCCTCCACTATGACCAGCCCCGGGGCCAGGGTACCTTGTACCAGCCCTTTGAGGGCATTGTCAACAATCTGGAGCGGCGCTACCGGGAGACCCAGTCCGACGCCATGAAGCGGGAGCTGGAGGAGTGTATGTCCCAGTGCCCCTGCCCCACCTGTCAGGGCAGACGGTTGAAGAAGGAGTCTCTGGCCGTCACCGTGGGTGGGCTGGACATTGACGCCTACTGCCGCAAGAGCGTGGATGAGGCCCTGGATTTTGTGGACCATCTGGAGCTCAATCCCACCCAGACCATGATTGCCCAGCGGATTTTGAAGGAGATCAAAAACCGCTTGGGATTCCTGCGCTCAGTAGGCCTTCAGTACCTGACCCTCAGCCGGGAAGCCGGGTCCCTGTCCGGCGGAGAGAGCCAGCGCATCCGTCTGGCCACCCAGATTGGCTCCTCCCTCATGGGAGTGCTCTATATCCTGGACGAACCCTCCATCGGCCTGCACCAGCGGGACAATGATATGCTTCTGAAGACCATGAAGGATCTGCGGGATCTGGGCAATACCCTGTTGGTGGTGGAGCACGATGAGGATACCATGCGCGCGGCGGACTATATCGTGGATATCGGCCCCGGGGCCGGAGTCCACGGAGGCGAGGTGGTGGCCTGCGGCACTCCGGAGGAGGTCATGGCCTGCAAAAACTCTCTTACCGCCGACTACCTCACCGGGCGGCGGAAGATCCCCGTACCCAAGGAGCGGCGCAAGGGCAATGGAAAGTACCTGAAGGTGGTGGGCGCGGAGGAGCACAACCTGCGCCACATCGATGTGACCTTCCCTTTAGGTACCTTTACCTGCGTTACCGGTGTGTCCGGCAGCGGCAAGTCCTCGCTGGTCAACGAAATTCTCTTTAAAAAGCTGGGGGCCGACCTGAACCGTACCAAGACCCGGGCGGGCAAGCACGACCGGATTGAGGGCGAGGAATATTTGGACAAGGTCATCAACATTGACCAAAGCCCCATCGGCCGCACTCCCCGGTCTAACCCCGCCACCTATACCGGGCTCTTTAACGACATCCGGGAGCTGTTTGCCTCCACCCCCGACGCCAAGAGCCGGGGCTATGGTCCGGGGCGGTTCTCCTTCAACACCCGGGGCGGCCGGTGTGAGGCCTGTACCGGCGACGGCCTTTTGAAGATCGAAATGCACTTCCTGCCGGACATCTACGTCCCCTGCGAGGTGTGTAAGGGCAAGCGCTACAACCGGGAGACCCTGGAGGTGCGCTACAAGGGCAAGAACATCTATGAAGTGCTGGAAATGACCGTGGACGAGGCCATGCCCTTCTTTGAGAACCTGCCCCGGATCTACAACCGCCTGAAAACCCTGGAGGAAGTGGGCCTGGGCTATGTGAAGCTGGGCCAGCCCTCCACCGAGCTGTCTGGAGGCGAGGCCCAGCGGGTGAAGCTGGCCACCGAGCTTAGTAAGCGCTCCACGGGCAAGACCATCTATATTCTGGACGAGCCCACCACCGGTCTTCACAGCTACGATGTGCACCGGCTCATTGAAGTGCTGCAGAAGCTGGTGGAGGCGGGCAACACCGTGGTGGTCATTGAGCACAATCTGGATGTGATCAAAACCGCCGACCATGTGATCGACCTGGGCCCCGAGGGCGGCGACGGCGGCGGCACCATCGTCTGTGCCGGAACCCCGGAAGAGGTGGCCGCCTGTCCCCAGAGCTATACGGGCCAGTACCTGAAGAAGCTGCTGGAGCAGTAGGTTCAATCCAATATAATTATCCTGTTTAGGAGAAATTTATGGAGATATTTGACTTTTTAACGGACACGATACCCGGCAAAATGGTGTTTACCATGCTGGTGTCCATGATTCCCATTATCGAGCTGCGGGGAGGGCTGCCCTTCGGGGTGGCCCTGGGCCTGCCCTACTACCTGGCCTTTCCAGCGGCGGTGGTGGGCAACCTGATTCCCGCCCCCTTTATCATCGTCTATATCCGCCGGATCTTTGAGCTTATGCGCAAGTATATGCCCAGGCTCAACGGTCTGGTGGACAAGATGGAGCAGAAGGCACACCTGAAGGGACAGAAGGTCCAGAAGTATCAGTACCTGGGCCTGTGGCTGTTTGTGGCCATCCCTCTGCCCGGAACGGGAGCCTGGACCGGTTCTCTGGCGGCGGCCTTTTTGGGCATGCGGCTGAAGAAGGCCTTCCCGGCGGTCATTATGGGCGTACTGACGGCGGGCTGCATTATGTTGACCTTAACCCATGTGGGCATCAACCTCTTTTCCGGCGCTGTGGAATAAGAAGCGCAAAGGCGAGCGGAGCAGACACTTCTCCTGCCACTGGTACATAGAATGGCCCGGAGGTGTTGCCCTGTGGGTGTCATATGGGATGGTCTGCTGGCCGCTGCCTGTGCGGTGGGGCTGGCCTTCGTACTTTGGTGGAGCTTTGGCCTTTTGCTGCGTCCGCTGCCCGGTTGGGAGAGCAGGATTGTTTTGCCCGGACGGGGTGCGGGGGAGGAGCTGGAGCAGCAGGTGCGCTCCTTCCTCTGGCTGCGGGGGCTGGGACTGGTGCGCTGCCCGGTGGTCATTGCGGACATTGACCTTACCCCAGAGGGCAGACAGCTGGCTCTGCGCCTGGCTGCCCGGTGGCCAGGGGTCATTTTATGGCCGGTGGATGACCTGCCCGATTACCTGAGCCGGATTGGAACACGATGAAACATAGAGGAGGCGGAACCCGTGGAAGAACAGGAAGTGTTGGAGGGGACCGTCTCCTCGATTATTTTTCAAAATGAAGAAAACGGCTATACCATCCTGCGCATGGACCTCCACGGAGAGGAAATCACCGTGGTGGGCACCATGCCGGGGGTGGCACCGGGGGAGTATCTGTCCGTCCGGGGCAGCTGGACGCGCCACCCCACTTACGGCCCCCAGGTGCGGGCGGAAACGGTGGAGCGCCGTCTGCCCCAGGGGCTGAAGGAGATGTTTCACTACCTGTCCTCCGGGGCGGTGAAGGGCGTGGGAAAAGCCACCGCCCGCCGGATCATGGAGGAATTTGGCGAAGAGGCGCTCTCGGTCATGGAGGATGACCCCGAGCAGCTGACCCGCATCAAGGGGATCACCCTAAAGCGGGCCAGGCAGATTGGCGAGACCTTTCGCCGGCAGATGGGGATGCGGCGGCTGATGGAATTTCTCACCGAGCACCAGCTTCCCCTGGAGCTGGCCGCTCCGCTCCACCAAAGTTATGGAGACCTGGCTCTGGAAGTGGTGCGGGACAACCCTTATCTGCTGGTGGGGGGCGAATTTGAGGTGGAGTTTTCCCAGGCGGATGCCCTGGCTCTGGAGCTGGGGGTGGGAGCGGAAGACGCCCTGCGCCTGGAGGCGGGACTGATTTTTGAACTGACCCACAACAGCCTCAACAACGGCCACACCTTCTTGCCCCGGCGTAAGCTGGTGGAGGCCACGGGCGTTTTGCTGGATGTGCCCGGAGATCTGGTAGAAGAGCGGCTGGAGAGCCTGATGACCCGGGGAGAGGTGGAGCGGGAGCACATTGCCGGACAAGAAGCGGTGTATCTGCCCGCCCTCTATGAGGCGGAGACCTTTGTGGCCCAGCGCATTGGAGAGATGAGCACCCGGGAGCTGCTGCCTCCCGAGCATTTGGATGAGCTGCTGACACAGATCCAGCGCCGCCAGCACCTGACCTATGCGCCCCAGCAGCGCCAGGCGGTGGTTCTGGCCGCCGGACGGCAGGTGATGCTCCTCACCGGAGGCCCCGGCACCGGTAAGACCACCTGCCTGCGGGGGGTGCTGGCCCTCTTTGACCACCTGGG
>CALWYG010000145.1 GCA_944385695.1 uncultured Oscillospiraceae bacterium
AGAGTTGACCCCCCAACTGGTCCATTCCCTAAAGAGCTATTCCAAGGAAAAATTGATCAAGGACCTGATCGCCGGTATCATCGTTGCCATCATCGCCCTGCCCCTGTCCATCGCCCTGGCCCTGGCCTCCGGCGTGTCCCCGGAGCAGGGCCTCTATACTGCCATTGTGGCAGGTTTTGTGATCTCCGCCCTGGGCGGGAGCAAGGTGCAGATCGCCGGGCCCACCGCCGCCTTTGCTACCATCGTGGCCGGGGTCGTGGCCCGCAGCGGCATGGCCGGACTGGCCACCGCCACCGTCCTGGCGGGAATTCTGCTGATCCTCATGGGCGTGCTGCGCATGGGCAGCATGATCAAGTTCATCCCCTACACCATCACCACCGGCTTTACCGCCGGTATCGCCGTGACCATCGTCATCGGTCAGCTGAAGGACTTTTTTGGGCTGACCTTCCAGAACGCTCCGGTGGAGACCATGGAGAAGCTGGAGGAGGTCATCCATACGTTCCATACAGTGAACCTCACGGCAGTGGGTGTGGGTGTGCTGGCCCTGGCCATTTTGTTCCTGTGGCCCAAGCTGTTCCAGAAAATTCCCGCATCGCTGATTGCGGTTCTTGTGACAGCAGGAGCTGTAAAGGTATTAAACCTGCCGGTCAATACCATCGGGGATCTGTACACCATCTCCGGCAGCCTGCCCTCGCTCCAGCTGCCTGACTTCTCCTACGGCACCATTTCCGCGGTGCTGCCCGACGCCTTCACCATTGCGGTGCTGGCGGCCATCGAGTCCCTGCTCTCGGCGGTGGTGGCCGACGAGATGATCAAGGCCCGCCACAACTCCAACATGGAGCTGGTGGCCCAGGGCGTAGGCAACGCCGCTTCCGCGCTCTTTGGCGGTATCCCCGCCACAGGAGCCATCGCCCGCACCGCCGCCAATGTGAAAAACGGGGGCAATTCCCCCATAGCGGGTATGGTCCACGCGGTGGTGCTGCTGCTGGTGCTGGTGCTGCTTATGCCCTATGCCGCCCTCATTCCCATGCCCTGCATTGCGGCCATTCTGTTCCAGGTGGCCTACAACATGAGCGGCTGGCGCACAGTGGTGAGCATGGTCAAGCATGCCCCCAAGAGCGATGTGGCCGTGCTGGCCCTCACCTTTGTGCTTACGGTGGTCTTTGACCTGGTGGTGGCCATCGCCGTGGGCCTGTCTCTGGCCTGTCTGCTGTTTATGAAGCGCATGGCCGATGTGGCGGAAATCAAGGAATGGGACTATGTGGAGGAGACCGACGACGACACCGGCCGCATGATGCCCGTGCCCGACCATGTGATGGTCTATGAGATCACCGGCCCCATGTTCTTCGGGGCAGCGGACAAGATTCCCCATATGGACCGGGACACCCACCGCCGGGTGCTGGTGCTGCGTATGCGCGCAGTGCCTGGGATGGACATTACCGCCCTTAACGGTCTGATGCGTCTTTATATGGAGTGTAAGGACAAGGACATTCAGGTGGTGTTCTCCCATGTGAATGAACAGCCCATGTCTGTGTTCAAGAAATCGGGCATGTACGACCTGGTGGGGGAGGACAACTTCCAGCCCAACATCCACGCCGCCATGGCCCGGGCCGTGGCGCTGGAGCAGGAACCGGTATAACGGAATAAAATGAGAGCCCGGCAGGGAAGCGGTACGCTTTTCTGCCGGGCTTTTTCATGGACGTTTGACTTACCGTCCCTCCAGGGCGTCGGCGATGCGGGTGAGGGCCTGCTCCAGCTGAGACCGGGGGCAGGCAAAATTCAGGCGCTGGAAGCCGTCTCCCTCGCCCCGGGGGCCGAACATGACCCCATTGTCGGTGGCCACCCGGGCCTTGTGGAGCATGAAGTCCCACAGCTGTTCCGGGGACATGCCCACCTCCCGGAAGTCCAGCCAGGCCAGATAGGTGGCCTCGGGGACGCGGTATTTTACCTGGGGCATACGCCGGGCAAGGAAGTCGGCGAGGTACTGGGCGTTGCCGCGGAGGTACTCCAGCAGCTCCTCCAGCCAGGGCTCGCTTTCGTTGTAGGCGGCAATTTGCGCCACGGTGCCGAAGGTGCCCGGCCACAGGTAATAGGGAGCCATTTTGTTTTGGAATGCCTCCCGGACAACGGGGTTGGGGATGATGATGTCGGATACCAGCAGCCCCGCCAGATTGAAGGTTTTGGAGGGGGAGGTACAGATGATGGAGTTGGCTGCCGCCTGGGGGGAGAGGGTGGCGTAGGGGACGAAGGCCCCGGGGGAGAGGATCAGGTCGGAGTGGATCTCATCCACCGCCACCATCACGCCGTTATCCCCGCAGATGCGGCACACCTGCTCCAGCTCCTCCCGGGTCCAGGCCCGGCCTACGGGGTTGTGGGGGCTGCACAGGATCATCAGGCCCGTGTTGGGGTCCCGGGCCAACCGCTCCAGCTCGTCAAAGTTCATCTCATACCGGCCCTCCCGGTTGACCAGGGGATTGAGGGCCAGCTTCCGCCCGGTGTGCTTTACATAGTCGTAATAGGGGTAGTACACCGGGGACTGGATGATTACGTTGCCGCCCGGCTGGGTGTAAAGCTCGATGGCGCACACCAGGGCCATGTTGACGCCGGGGGTGTAGACGATCCAGTCGGGCTGGATCTCCCAGCCGTTGCGCCGCCGCTGCCAGTCCACGCAGGCTTGAAGATATTCCTGGGAGGGATAGCCATAGCCGTAGCTCTCGTGGGCGGCCCGCTGCTGAACGGCCCGGGCGATGGCGGGGGAGACCGGGAAGTCCATGTCGGCAATGCCCATGGGAATGATGTCGTCCTCTCCGTACATCTGCCGGCGCAGCTGGGGAGACCACTTGATGGAAATACTTTGGGTGCGGTCAATGGGCTCGTGGAACTTATAGTTCATCCGGTTTCTCCTCCTTTATATTGTTTCTTATAGTTTACATAATTTATCCAAGGCCTTGGGGGACAGGACCCTTACCGTGCCGTAGCCTACCTCCACCAGCCCCTCCCGGGCAAAGGCGTTCAAAATCCGGCTCACCGTCACCCGGCTCACCGACACGGCAGCGGCAATGTCTTCCTGGGTACACTGGGCCGTGCCGCCGTCGGGGGAGAGGGAGAGGAGAAACCGCCCTACCCGCCACCGGGCAGGCCGGAAGGCCATCTGGTCTACCTGGCCGGACAGCAGGCGCACGGTGCGGGCCAGGTATTTCATCATGGCCAGGGCCAATTCTGGATTTTTGGCGATCTCCTGGGTGACCAGCTCCCGGTCAATGGCCACGATCTGGCAGTCGGTGAGGGCCATGGCGGAGGACACCCGGGGCAGCTCATCAAAGAAGGAGGCCTCTCCAAAGAGGCTGCCCGGGCCGTACACATGGAGGATGCGCTCCTCTCCGTCCTCCGATTGTATGAAGCTCTTCACCCGGCCGCTGTTCAGATAGTAGAAGCAGGTGGCCTCGGTGTTTTGCAGGTAGATGAGGTACCCGGCCCCGCAGAGGATCGGAGGGCGGCTTTTGGCGAAGGGCTCCCAGATGTGGGCGGGGAAATCAGGGGTGAAGTCCATGCAATCCAGGCCTCCCAAAGAATTTTTTATAATTATAACATAGTTTACATTCTTTTGGCAAGGGGGCTGGTAAGATAAGGGCAAATCATCCGATTAGGAGGAATGTTCCATGGGAATGACCATGACGCAGAAAATCCTGGCCAAGCACGCCGGGTTAGACAAGGTAGAAGTGGGCCAGCTCATCGAGGCCAAGCTGGATCTGGTCCTGGGCAACGACATCACCACTCCGGTGGCCATCACCGAGTTTGAGAAGGCGGGGTTCACCCAGGTCTTTGACAAGGACAAGATTGCCATCGTCCTGGACCACTACACCCCCTGCAAGGACATCAAGTCCGCCCAGCTGTGCAAGCAGGCCCGGGAATTTGCCCACAAGCACCACATCACCAATTTCTTTGATGTGGGCCAGATGGGTGTGGAGCACGCCCTGCTGCCTGAGAAGGGCCTGTGCGCCCCCGGCGAGATCATCGTGGGCGCCGACTCCCACACCTGTACCTATGGGGCGTTGGGGGCCTTCTCCACGGGCATTGGCTCCACCGACATGGCCGCCGGCATGGCCACGGGCCTGCTGTGGTTCAAGGTGCCCGCCGCCATCAAGGTCACCCTGAAGGGAAAGCTCCAGCCCCATGTGTCCGGCAAGGATGTGATCCTCCACCTGATTGGGGAGATCGGCGTGGACGGGGCGCTCTACCAGTCTCTGGAGTTTGCCGGGGAGGGGGTTTCCTCCCTCACCATGGACGACCGGTTCACCATCTCCAACATGGCCATTGAGGCCGGCGGCAAGAACGGTATCTTCCCCGTGGACGAGAAGACCATGGAGTACATAAACGGCCGGGTGAACCGCCCCTGCGAGGCCTTCCAGGCCGACCCCGATGCGGAGTATGTCCGGGAAGTGGTCATCGACCTCAATAAGCTGGAGCCCACTGTGGCCATGCCGCATCTGCCGGAGAACACGAAGGTCGTCAGCGAGGTGGCCGGCCTGCCCATCAACCAGGTGGTCATCGGCTCCTGTACCAACGGCCGGATTCAGGACCTGCGCATTGCCGCGGCCATTATGAAGGGCAAGAAGGTGGCCGATAACGTGCGCTGCGTGGTCATTCCCGCCACCCAGGAGATTGTCCTCCAGGCTATGAAGGAGGGCCTCATTCAGGACTTCATCGAGGCCGGCGCCGCCGTGTCCACCCCCACCTGCGGCCCCTGTCTGGGCGGCCACATGGGCGTGATGGCCGAAGGAGAGCGCACCGTCTCCACCACCAACCGCAACTTTGTGGGGCGCATGGGCCATGTGACCAGCGAGATCATTTTGGCTTCTCCGGCGGTAGCGGCCGCCTCTGCCATTGCCGGCTGCGTGGCCGACCCCCGCAAGCTTTCTTAAAAGAAAGCTTGGCAAAGAATGTTGTGCGAAACTGCGTTTCGCCTCTGGGGTTTTCGGAAGGGGGAGGAGAGAAGAAGACGGATTCGTTTTCTCTTCCTGGCTCCGATCCCTGGGTTTGCTTTGAGTTCTAACAATCAGAAAGGAATGACGTTCCATGAAGGTTTATAAATACGGCGCCAATGTGGACACGGATGTCATCATCCCGGCCCGGCACCTGAACGATCCCTCTCCCGCCGCTCTGGCCTCCCATTGTATGGAGGACATCGATGCGCAGTTTGCTTCCACCGTCCAGCCTGGGGACATTATTGTGGCAGGACCGAACTTTGGCTGCGGCTCCTCCCGGGAGCATGCCCCTCTGGCCATTAAGTCCTGCGGGGTGAAGTGCGTCATAGCCCCCTCCTTTGCGCGCATTTTCTACCGCAACGCCATCAACATTGGCTTCCCCATTGTCGAGTGTCCCCAGGCGGCGGAGGAAATTCAGCCCGGTGATGAAGTGGACGTGGACTTTTCTACGGGTATTATCACCGACGCGACCCAAGGCAAGACCTGGCAGGCCGCGCCCTTCCCGGAATTTATTGAAGGAATCATCAAGAGCGGCGGCCTGCTCAACTCCCTGAAAGAGCGGGGGGTGGCGAAATGAACTATAAGATCGCGCTGATCCGGGGCGACGGCATCGGCCCCGAGGTAGTGGGCGAGGCCGTCAAGGTCATGGACGCCATCGGCGAGAAGTTTGGACACACCTTTACCTATACCGACGTTTTGATGGGCGGCTGTGCCATCGACGCGGTGGGCAACAGCTACCCCGATGGCACCGCCGAGGCCTGCAAGGCCTGCGACGCCGTCCTGCTGGGCGCCGTGGGCGGACCCAAGTGGGGCCACTCCACCGATCCCCAGAAGCGGCCGGAGACCGCCCTGCTGTCCATCCGCAAGGATCTGGGGCTCTATGCCAATCTGCGCCCCGCCGCCCTGCGCCCCGCCCTGGCCGAGGCCTGCCCCCTGAAGAAGGAGACGGCGGAAAAGGGCATTGACCTGATGATCGTCCGGGAGCTCACCGGCGGCATCTACTTCGGCAAGCGGGAGCGCTACCAGACCGAGGACCGGGGGGAGGAATGCGCCGACCGCATGGCCTACTCCGAGATGGAGATTGAGCGCATTGGCCGCCGGGCCTTTGAGCTGGCACGGCTGAGAAATAAGAAGGTGGCCAGCGTGGACAAGGCCAACGTGCTGGAGACCAGCCGCCTGTGGCGCGCGGTTATGCACCGTCTGGCGGAAGAATATTCCGATGTGCAGTATGAGGACGTGCTGGTGGACAACGCCGCCATGCAGCTGGTCCGGGACCCCGGGCAGTTTGACGTGGTGGTCACCGAGAACATGTTTGGCGACATTCTCTCTGACGAGGCCAGCATGATTACCGGTTCTATCGGTCTTTTGCCCTCCGCCTCCATCGGCGACCAGGCTCCGGGCCTCTATGAGCCCATCCATGGCTCCGCCCCGGACATTGCCGGTCAGGACAAGGCCAATCCCATTGCTACCATCCTGTCCGTGGCCATGATGTTCCGCTACTCCTTCAACCTGCCCCAGGAGGCCAAGGCCATTGAGGATGCGGTGGACGCCGTCCTTAACGAGGGCTGGCGCACCGCCGACATTGCCAAGGCAGGGGAACAGGCTGTGGGTACCGTCCGCATGGGTGAGCTCATCCGGGCGCATCTGTAAGAGAACAGGCCACCGGCCGTGGCTGGCGGTCAAATGTCTGTTTTGCATTTTAGAGAGGGGAGCTGTGTCACAGCCCCCCTTTTTTTATGCCCTTTTCCTAAAAATGAGAAAATTCTGCAAATTTCCAATTTACCTCTTGCATTTTTGGCCCAGCACACATATAATAATGCGTGCATGATTTAAGTAACGGGAGGAATTTTGGTATGAAGGAACTTTCCAAACTGGCCCTGGGTGTGCAGCCCTCCACCACCATGGCCATTGACAGTATGTTCAAGCAGATGAAGGCAGAGGGATTGGATGTCATTGGCTTCGGTGCCGGTGAGCCTGATTTTGCCACTCCTGACCACATCAAACTGGCTGGCATTGCCGCCATTCACAATAACGATACCAAATACACCCCTTCCGCCGGTACTCTGGAGCTGCGCCGTGCCATCTGCCAGCGGCTGAAGGAGGACTGCGGCCTGGAGTATGAGCCCAGCCAGATCGTGGTGTCCAACGGCGCCAAGTCCTGCGTGTATGAGGCTCTCCGGGCCCTGGTAAACCCCGGGGACGAGGTCATTCTGCCCGCGCCCTACTGGGTGAGCTACATTGAGCTCATTAAGATGGTGGGCGGTGTGCCCGTGGTCATCGAGACCCGGGAGCAGGACCAGTTCAAGCTGACCGCTCAGGAGCTTCGGGAGGCCATTACCCCCAAGACCAAGTGCATGATCCTGAATAACCCCTCCAACCCCACTGGCATGATGTACAGCCGTAAGGAGCTGGAGGAGATCGCCAAGGTCTGTGTGGAGGAGGACATCTACGTCATCTCCGACGAGATCTACTTCCAGCTGGTCTATGACGATGAGAAGTTTGTGAGCTTTGCTTCCATCAGCCCCGAGGCCAAGGAGCGCACCCTGATTATCAACGGCGTGTCCAAGTCCTATGCCATGACCGGCTGGCGCATCGGCTATGTGGCCGCCAACCCCCAGGTGGCCAAGATCATCTCCAACTATGTCAGCCACTGCGCCGGTTCTCCCTGCGCCGTTTCCCAGAAGGCCGCCCTCACTGCCTACACCGCCTCTCAGGAGATGGTGGAGACCATGCGCAAGGCCTTTGAGCGCCGCCGCAACTATATGGTGGAGCGCATGAACCAGATCGAGGGCGTCAGCTGCATTCGCCCCCACGGCGCGTTCTATGTGATGATGAACATCGAGAAGCTCATCGGCAAGGAGATGCACGGTACCGTCATCAAGGACGCCGACGATTTCGGAAACCTGTTCCTGAAGTACGGCAAGGTGGCTGTGGTGCCTGGCACCGGCTTCGGCGCCCCCAACTTTGTCCGCTGGTCCTACGCCACGTCCCGGGCCAACATCCAGGAGGGCCTGGACCGTCTGGAGCGCTTCCTCAAGGGCGAGGTCATCTGAGTTTCATAGCAGAAACAGCTCCCCCGGCAAACTGGCCGGGGGAGCTTTCCATTTCCCGGCCCGGGAGATGGGGCGGTCCCTTTTGAAAAAGTTCTGTAAATTTTGCCGAGAGGAGTGGCGAAAAAGGGGAAACTGGTCTATAATGGAAGCTGTGAATCCGTGTGCCCGAAGGGGTGCGGGAAGTGAGATCAAATCGTCGAAAGAGAAGGTCGTGCCCATGTCTACAAACCGTTATGAAAGCCCTCTGTCCTCCCGCTATGCAAGCGACGAGATGCAGTATATTTTTTCCGCAGACAAGAAGTTCTCCACCTG
>CALWYG010000146.1 GCA_944385695.1 uncultured Oscillospiraceae bacterium
CACACACCTTCACCGGGGTGGGCTGGAGCTTGTTCTGGTGCCGTCCCACCGGCTTGTCCGGCTGGCTGAACCCCCCCACAACCTCATGCCCCCCCTGGCCGAGAGCCTCCAGGGAGGGGACGGCGAAGTCGGGGGTGCCCATGAAGACGATTCTCATTCCTGCTCCTCCTCGGCCTGCTGGCCCATCAGCTCGTCCAGCTCTTCGCTGTTGTAGAGCTTGTCGGTGAGTTCGGTGTACAGGTGGCCGTCCAGGTGGGCCAGCTCGTGGCAGAAGCAGCGGGCGGTCACGTCCTTCCCGTCCACCTCGAACCAGTTGCCGCTGCGGTCCTGGGCCTTCACCTTCACCCACTCCGGCCGCTTCACATAGCCCCATTTTCCGGGGACGGACAGGCAGCCCTCCAGGCCGTCCTGCTCCCCCTTCTGGTCGATGATCTCCGGGTTCACCAGCTCCAGCATCTCCCCGTTATCATCCACCACGATGACTGCCCGGCGGAGAATCCCCACCTGGGGGGCGGCCAGGCCCAGGCCGTTGGCCTTGGCCAGGGTCTCCTTCAAATCGTCCAGCAGATCGGCCAGCTTGTCGTCAAATTTGGTCACAGGGTGGCAAACCTTGTTCAGGGCGGGATCGCCCTCAGTTAAAATGGTGCGGATCGCCATAGTCAATTCTCCTCTTTCTCAGCTATTGTAGGGGTTCACGTCCACATAGACGGACACCCCCCGATTTTCTTTATCCTGATAGGCCGCCCGGAGCAGGTGGGCCAGCAGAGCCCGTGCCTCTCTCCCCACCGGCCCGGTAAGGGTCAGGCGGTAGCGGTAGCGGTTATTGATTTTCGCCACAGCTGCCGGGGCAGGCCCCAGCAGCTGCCACGGACCGGGCACCTGGGGCAGCGCCTGCTCCAGACTCCGGCGAAGTCGCGTACAGCAGCGCAAGACCGCCCCCTCATCGGCGCCGGAGGCGGTGAGGACGGTTAGGTCAGCAAAGGGCGGATACCGCCGCAGCTGCCGCAGGGCGATCTCCTCCTGGTAAAATTGGTCATAGTCCTGGCGGGCGGCACAGCGGATCACATCGTTGTCCGGGGTGAAGGTCTGAATCACCGCCCGGCCCTTCTTTTCCCCCCGGCCCGCCCGGCCCACCACTTGGGTGAGCAGGGAAAAGGTGCGCTCCCCCGCCCGAAAATCGTCCACATAGAGGGACAGGTCTGGGGCCACCACTCCTACCAGGGTGACATTTTCAAAATCCAGCCCCTTGGCTACCATCTGGGTTCCCACCAGAACGGGGATTTTCTCTTTCTGAAACCGGTCCAGAAGCTCCTCATGGGGATGGGCGGCGGAGATGGTATCGGTATCCATCCGCAGCACCGGACAAAAGGGAAACAGCTCCTCCAGCTCCTCCTGCAGGCGCTGGGTACCAGTGCCGATAAAGTTCAAAATCCCCCCACACGCGGGGCAGGCGGGCGGCAAGGGCTGGGAATGGCCGCAGTGGTGGCACATGAGCCGTCCGTTGGCCGAGTGGTAGGTAAGCTTTACGGAGCACCTGGGGCATTCGGGCACCTGCCCGCACTCCCCGCAGAAGACCATCCGGCTGGCACCCCGGCGGTTGAGAAACAGAATGGCCTGCTCCCCCCGCTTGAAGTTTTCCTCCAGCTCCTCCCGGAGCACACCGCTCACGTCGGTGTTGTTCCCGGCGCGCAGCTCCTTCTTCATATCCACCAGCAGCACCTGTGGCAGAGCTTTTTGGTTGTAGCGCCGGCGCAGCTCAAACAGGGCATAATCCCCCTGCCTGGCGTGGTACATGGACTCCACCGAAGGGGTGGCTGAGCCCAGCACCAGAAGGGCGCTGTTCTGGACGCAGCGGTATTTCGCCACATCTCTGGCATGGTACCGGGGGACGTTTTCCGACTTGTAGCTGGCCTCCTGCTCCTCATCCAGGATAATAAGGCCCAGATTCTTCAGCGGAGCAAACACCGCCGACCGGGTTCCCAGTACCACCTGGGCCTCCCCTCGGCGCACCCGCTTCCACTCGTCGTACCGCTCCCCCGCCCGCAACGAGCTGTGAAGGAGGGCAACTTGCGCTCCAAAGTGTGAGGCAAATATCCTTAGCAGTTGGGGCGTGAGAACGATTTCCGGAACCAGCACCAGGGCTGTTTTGCCCCGCTCCAGCACCCTTTGAATCAGGCGGATATAGACCTGTGTTTTGCCGCTGCCCGTCACGCCGTACAGCAGGGCCGCGGCGGCCTTCCCCTGTCCGGCCAGCTCCTCAAGTCCCTCAAAGGCCCGCTGCTGCTCCTCGTTGAGCACCGGCGGCGGCGCGGGCTCCACCTCCTCCAAGACAGGGCGGCGAAGCACCTCCTGGGCCTCCAGGGTCAGGATTCCGCTTTTTTCCAACGATTTAATGGTGGGCATGGAGGCCCCGGTAAAATAGCACAGCTCCTTTGCGGAAGCTGCTCCCAGGGTACACAGCAGCTCCGTCACCGCATAGCGCAGTGGGGCGCTTTTTCGACGGGGGGCCACCATCGCCATGGCGTCCTCCGCAGGGATGGCCAGTACGGCCAGCTTTTCCGTCTTGTCCCCCACCCCTCGCTGGGTACTGGTCTCCATCTGAGCTACCCCCGCCTCAGTCAGGCGGCGGATGGCAGGGTTTGGGTCCTGGGGGCCGAAGGCCAGACGAATCTGTTCCATGTCCCCCGTACCGCCCCAACTCCACAGCATATCCAGCAGCCGCCGGGCAGCGGCACTGCCTTCGGCAGCGGCGTAGGCTTGTTCCCGGTCCACCCCCTGCTTCAGGGTCACACAGTCCCGCAGGGAAAAATAAAGTCCGGCGGGCAGCATAGCCTTCACACAGTCATAAACCGTACAGAAGTACCGCTCCCGCATCCACAGGGCCAGCTGAATGGCCTTGTGGTCCAGCACCGGCTCCTCGTCCAGGGCCGCTTCAATGCATTTCAGACTTCGGTTCTCTCCTGTTTGCTCCCCGATGGACAGTACCATTCCCTCCGAGCCCCGGTTTCCTGCTGCAAAGGGCACCAGCACCCGCATTCCCGGCCGCAGACGCTCCTCCAGTTCCGGGGGAACCAGGTAGTCATAGGGGCGGTCGATGGCGTACACCGCCCGGGACACGGCCACTTTTGCAATTGTTCGCCCCATGGCCCTGCCCCCTTAAACGGAAGGAAAGCAAGCGAAGGGGGCTTCTCCCTACGCTTGCTTTTCTCTCTTTTACACCTGCTCGTCCTCGGTCTGGTTCTCCTGCTGGGCGGCTTCCGCCTCCAGCTTGCCGTCGGCTACCTCCTGAATGGCAATGCTGACGGGCTTCTCCTGAAGGGGCTCTCCCTCCAGCTCGGCCTCACGGGCAATGCGCCGGGCCCGGCAGGCCACCACGTTTACCAGTTCATAACGGCTGGGCACATGCTTCAGCAGATCTTTCATAGCAGGATAGAGCATCATAACAAAAAACTCCTTATCGTTTCAATTTACGTCTTACGTTGTTAGGCAAATTGGGTCAAAATAGAGGTCCGGTTTTCCACCCGGCACTCCGCAGCAGTGAGGATGGCCTCGATCTCCGCCACCGCATGGGACACCTTGTCGTTGATGACCAAATAGTCGTAGTTGGGAATCTCCCGGAACTCGATTTTCGCCTTTTCCAGCCGTCCGGCGATCACTTCCTCACTGTCGGTATTCCGGCCGTGGAGGCGGCGGGAGAGCTCCTCAAAGGAAGGGGGAATGATGAAGATGAACAGAGCGTCCGGGCAGCGGGAACGAACCTTGGCCGCCCCCTGTACCTCGATGTCCAGCAGCACATCCACGCCCCGGCTCAGCTGCTCCTCAATGGCCTTCAGGGAGGTGCCATAGTAGTTGTCCACATACTCGGCATACTCCAGCAGCTCGTCCCGGGCTATCATTCCCTCAAACTCCTCCCGGGAAACAAAGTTATAGTTCACTCCGTCCTGTTCCCCCACCCGGGGCTTCCGGGTGGTATAGGAGACCGAAAAGTGAATGTTTTCACGCTGGCTGAACAGCTCGGCAATTACCGTACTCTTACCCACACCGGACGGGCCGGAGAGCACGATCAGCTGGCCCCTCTCTTTCTGTTTCAGCATGGTTCCTCCTTTCTGTCCGTCCCAGACACCCGGGTGGAAATCACGTCCGGTGTCAGGGCGGACAGCACCAGATGGTCGTTGTCCAAAATAAGCACCGCCTGGGTCTTGCGGCCGTAGGTGGCATCCACCAGCTGCCCCCGGTCTCTGGCCTCCTGGACCATACGCTTGATCGGGGCGGAGTCCGGGCTGACCACAGCGATCAGCCGCCCGGCGGACACCAGGTTTCCAAATCCTATGTCAATGAGCTTCACGCCCAGGCCTCCTTACTCGATGTTCTGGACCTGCTCGCGGATTTTCTCGATCTCCGCCTTGATGTCCACCACCTGGCGGGCAATGTCGATGTCGCTGCACTTGGAGCCAATGGTGTTGGCCTCCCGGTTGAACTCCTGAATGAGGAAGTCCAGCTTCCGGCCGGTGGCGCCCCCCTTGGAAAGCATCTCCCGCAGCTGGTCAATGTGGCTGCGCAGGCGCACTGTCTCCTCGTCCACCGCCACCTTGTCAGCAAAGATGGCCGCCTCGGTAAGGATGCGGGCGGGGTCCAGCTGAGTATTGGAGAGTACCTCGTTCATCCTGGCCTCCAGCTTGGAACGGTACTCCGCCACCGTCTGAGGAGAGCGCTCCTCCACCAGGGCCACCTTTTCCTCGATGGCGGCGGCCCGGGACAGGATGTCCTCCTTCAGGCGCTCCCCCTCCTTGGTACGCATGGCGTCAAAGTCGGCAAGGGCCCGGTCCAGCACCGCGCAGATATCCTTGGCCATCTGCTCCACGTCCTCCTCCGCCTTCTCCGCCAACAGCACATCCGGAAAGCGGGACAGCAGGGAGACGGAAATGTCGTCGGACAGACTGTAGTCCGCGGCCAGCTGCTTCAAGGCGGCGTAATAGCCATCGGCCACCGCCTTGTTCACCGACACCTGCACCTTCTCGGCCCCGGCGCTGTCCAGGGTGACAAACACGTCTACCTTTCCCCGGGAAATGGTGCTCTGCACCCGGCTCTTGATGGCATCCTCAGCAAAGAGGTAGAGCCGGGGAATACGGACATTGCAGTCCAGATAGCGGTTATTGACGGAGCGCAGCTCCACCGTAATCGTGCAGCCGTTTACCGTCTCCTCCGCCCGGCCGTAGCCAGTCATACTCTTGACCAAATGGGTCACGCTCCTTTAATCTCTCTCGGTCAGCCCCAGCGCCCCGACCGCAGCCGGGCTCCCAGCATGGCGATCAGCCGGGACAGACCAATATCATAGATAACAAACACCACATTGCCCACTCCATAGAGAAGCAGGACGTTCTCCCCCAGCCACGGGGGCGGATTGGGGAGAAAGAGACTGCGCAGGACAAACCATCCCAGTGTCAAAATCACATTGAAATAACCCAGCTTCAATCCCCACTCCACCGGCAGGCGGCGCAGGCTCTCCACCCGCTCCTTCACCACAGGATAGAGACCGAAAAAGGTTAGAAACAGCAGCGCCACACCCTTGTCCGGGAGAAGGATCAACCCCAGCAGACTGGCAGCGCCCCAAC
>CALWYG010000147.1 GCA_944385695.1 uncultured Oscillospiraceae bacterium
GCGGAAGGCCCCGGGCAGGGCAGCAGGATTGGAAAGCAGGACAGCCAGTGCGCTTCCAGTGTATAAAAGGGCCATGGCGGGAACCAGTGCGGTGGAGGAGCGGGCGATGCGGTTTACTCCGCCTACCATGACCAGCCCCGCCGCCAAAGCTGTGCACAGCCCCACAGGGAACCGGGGCAGGGCAAACGCCGCCTCCAGGGAAAGGGCAATGGAGGAGGACTGAACCAGGTTACCGCCTACCAAAGTGGCGGGCAGCCCCGCCAAAGCAAAGAAGAAACCCAGCACAGGGGCATGCAGGCCGTCTTCCAAGTAAAACATAGGGCCGCCGCAAAGGGAACCGTTTGGACCTGAGCGCTGATAGCGTACCGACAGCAGTTTTTCCCCGCAGCTGGTCATCATCCCCAGAAAGGCGGATACCCACATCCAAAATACTGCCCCCGGTCCTCCCAGCGTGAGGGCGGCGGCAACCCCGGCAATGGAGCCGGTCCCCATGGTGGAGGCCAGTGCGGTGGCCAGAGCCTGAAGGGAGGAGAGACCGGGCCCACTGGTTCGTTCTCCGCGGAGCAGGGAGCCCAGGGTACACTTCCACCACAGCTTCCATTCAAAGATCTGGAAAAAACCAGAACTGATAGAATAAACAAGGCCCGTCAGCAAAAACAGCCCCAGAAGCCAGGGATTCCACAGCACATTGGCCGCTTTACTCAAAAGGTCCAACACCATCACCTCACTGACTGATATGTGAGAGCTGAGGCGTGTAGTCCCCATTTGGGCAAAAAAAGCCGCCCCGGAAAGGGGCGGCTTTTTGGATTACAGAACTTTGGAGAGGAAAAGCTTGGTGCGCTCATTTTGGGGGTTGGCAAAGAAGGCGTGGGGCTCATTCTGTTCCAGAACATGGCCGCCGTCCATAAAGAGGACCCGGCTGCCCACTTCCCGGGCAAAGCCCATCTCGTGGGTCACCACTACCATGGTCATGCCCTCCTGAGCCAGCTCCTTCATAACGTCCAGCACTTCGCCCACCATTTCAGGGTCCAGGGCAGAGGTGGGCTCGTCAAAGAGCATGACCTTGGGCTTCATGGCCAGGGCCCGGACGATGGCGATACGCTGCTTCTGGCCGCCGGAGAGCTGGGCGGGATAGGCGTCGGCCTTGTCCAGCAGATCCACCCGCTTGAGCAGGGCGATGGCGGTTTCGTCTGCCTCATCCTGCTTCATAAGGCCGGTGCGCACGGGGGCCAGGGTAATGTTCTTCCGGATGGTCATGTTGGGGAAGAGATTAAAGTGCTGGAATACCATACCCATATGCTGGCGGATCTTGTCGATGTCCGACTTGGGGTCGGTGATTACCTTGCCCTCGAAGGTGATGGTACCGGCGGTGGGGGTTTCCAGCAGATTGAGGCAGCGCAGGAAGGTGGATTTGCCTGAGCCGGAGGGCCCGATGACTACGACCTTTTCTCCTGGGTAGATATGCTCAGAGATATCATCCAGCACCACGTGATTCCCGAAGGACTTTTTCAGATGTTTAACGTCGATCACTTTCCCTCAGCCTCCTTTCCAGCTTGCCTTGTAGCCAGGTGAAGATCAGCACCATAATAAGATACATGATCGCCACGATGATGTAGGGGTACATGGCCTCATATGTTTTGGTGATGATGGCCTGGGCGAAGTAGACGATCTCCTTGCCGCCGATGACCGAGATGAGGGAGGTGTCTTTCAGCAAGGTAATAAACTCGTTGCCCAGAGAGGGGAGAATGGCCTTGAAGGCCTGAGGAATGACGATGAAGCGCATGGTATCAAAGTAACCCAGGCCCAGAGACCGACCGGCCTCCATCTGGCCGGGATCCAGGGACATAAGACCGCCGCGGATAATCTCGGCCACATAGGCCCCTGAGTTGATGCCCAGGGACAGAGCGCCCACCAGGGTGAAGTTTCGGCTGCTCTTAAAGATAACAAAGCCCATGATGAGCAGCTGAACCATCATGGGGGTTCCCCGGATGATGGTAACATAGATCTTGCACAAAGCGTTGATAATGCCCAGAACGGGGTTGCGTCTGCCCAGGCGCTGCTGGTCGTGGGCGGTACGGATGACGGCCACCACCACACCCAGGGCTACGCCAATGATCAGGGCAATGACAGTCACCTCGATGGTGGTGAGCAGGCCCTTGAAGTACTGGATCCATCGGTCGTTCAAAAACCACGCCTTATAGAAGTTGACATACATCTCCTGCCAGCCAGACAGGTTGCCCGCGGCAGTCAAGGTCTCATAGAGCTGCGCAAGATTCATGCGCGATCCCCCTCTCTCTTTCATCGTTGTTTCAACAAAAGCGCCCCTGAAAAGAGAAACGCCGTAAAACAAACGGCGGGATAAAATTCGTTTTTGGACTGGAACAGCAGGGACGGCTCAGGCCGCCCCTGCTGCGGAAAGATAACGTGTGATTTGCTTAGTCGGCAGTGATGTACTTGTCCACGATCTGCTTCACGGTGCCGTCGGCAATCAGCTCGTTGAGAGCGGTGTTGATGGCCTCCAGCAGGGCGGTGTTGCCCTCGTCCACAGCGGCGCAGTACTGCTCCTCAACCCAGGCACCATCCAGAATGGTCAGGCCCTGATTGGCCTCCACATAGGCCTTGGCGGGCTCCTGGTCGATGATGACGGCGTCGATCTGGTCGTTCAGCAGGGCCTGGACAGCGGTAGCACCATTATCATAGGCGATGACATGATCCTCACCGTAACCGCCGTTCTCGGGGGTGTCAGAGGCGTAGATGTAGCCGGTGGTGCCGCGCTGAGTGCCGATCATCTGCTCACCCAGGTTATCCATGGTCACATCGGAGCCTTCCTTGACGATGACCACCTGCACGCCGGTGGCGTAGCTGTCGGTGAAGTCCATGACCTGATCGCGGTCCTCGCGGTAGCTCAGGCCGGCCAGCATAACATCGGCAGAGTTGTTCTGAACGGCCAGCATGGCACCGTCAAACTCCATGTCGTCGATCTGCAGCTCCAGGCCCAGCTTCTGGGCGATGGCATAGGCAATCTCAATATCGATACCCTCAAAGCCGGTGCCTTCAAAGCCCTCGCCGTCGGCTACCATCTCATAGGGAGGGAACTGGGCGTTGGTGCTCATGATGAGCTTGCCCTCTTCCACAGTGGTGAATTCACCGGCGGCAGCGGAGCCAGCCTCGGAGGAAGCGGCGCCCTGGGAAGAAGCAGCACCCTGAGAAGAAGCAGAGCCAGCGGAGCTGGTGGTCCCGTTGCCGCCGCAGGCGACCAGGGACAGAGACATGGCCAGAGCCATAGTCATAGCAAGAATCTTTTTCATTTTTATGATCTCCTTTTCAATAGCCGCCCGAATTTCGGGCGTTGGGTTGAGTATACCCCAAGAGATATACATAGTCAATAGATAAATATTCAAAAAACACAGCAAGGGATGGAATTTTTTGTGAAGAAAAGCCCATACCTGAACAAATAACAAGTATAATAGGAAGAAAGCTCTCTGTTTGAAAAAATGCAGGTGAATAGGAAAATGAATATTCGAAAAAATATGAATATTTTTGGGCAGGGGAACCAAGGGGATTTTTTTCCGTCTATAAAGATAAATATTTTATGAAGATTCCCCCCAGGCCCTTGCAAATTTTTGGGAAAGGGGTATTCTTATTGGGTGTGGCTTGGGCCACTGATGTATGGAGGATTAACATGAAAGCGCTGCTCTATGGAGATACCTTTCCACGGCTTGTGCGGGACATAAAAGGCTTTCCCGGAAAGTGGGTGTCCCGGCTGGTGTTTCTGCTGGGCCCCTGGGTCTGTCTGTGGATGGTGGAAATTTTAAACGAAAACGATGTATTTGCGGACCTGGCCGCCTGGCAGGTACTGATGAACCTGGTGTGGTACTACAGTCTTTTTGTAGCCCTGCGCCTGTTGCTGGGCCGAAACCGGCGCTCCGCTGCCCTGAGTACGGTGCTGGCCTTCCTTTTTGGACTGGTCAATCACTATGTGCTTCGCTTCCGGGGGAGAATTTTGTTCCCCGCGGATATTACCGGCTGGCGTACCGCCGCCAATGTGGCGGAGGGCTTTGACTATTCTCTGGACGAGTACATCATCCAGGCCGCCGTTTTGCTGGTGGCCTACCTTTTTCTGGTTTTTGTCTGCGTGCCACAGAAAAAACGCTGGAAGATCAAGCTGCCCGCCGCCTTGGTTCTGTGGGCGGTGATTTTAGGATATGGCTATGCCTTTTTCTGCACGGGGATGCTGCCTGCCCTGGGGATCTTTACTCAGCAGTGGGTCACCCAGCGAAACGGATTCCTTCTGAACTTTACCATCGCCCTGCGCTATTCCTCAGTGGAAGAGCCGGAAGACTATTCTGAGGAGGCGGTACTGGAACTCATGGAGGAGTATCCCGGTTTGGAGGGTGACCCGTCCAAACAGCCCACCAATCTCATTGTGATCATGAATGAGTCCTTTGGAGACTTCTCTGTTTTTGACAGCTTTGAGTCCTCTCAGGACCCAACACCTTTCCTCCATTCCATGGAGGAGAATACCATCAAGGGATGGATGTATTCCTCCGTTACCGGGGGCGGCACGGCGACCATTGAGTTTGAGTACCTGACAGGCTTTACCAGCCTTTTCCAGCCCCCCCACACCGTGGCCTACCAGCTCTATGTGGAGGAGGGGATGCCCTCCCTGGCCGCTTTGGCGGGAAATATCGGATATGATACCACCGCCTTCCACCCCTACAAGTCCTCGGGATGGAACCGGGTGCTGGCTTACCAATACCTGGACTTTGACAAGCAGATGTATGAAGAGGACGTGATCGATCCCTACTACATCCGCCATTACGTCTCAGACAAATCGGATTATGAGATGATCTACCGTTCCACCGAAGGGGAAGATACCACCTTTTTCTTCAATGTGACTATGCAGAACCACAGCGGCTACGCCCAGGGGTGGAACAATTTGGAGCGGACCATTGAGCTGCCTGAAAACCTGAACAATGCTGACCACAGTGCCCAGCAGTTCTTCTGTTTGATGGAGGAGAGCGACAAGGCGCTGGAGGAGCTCATTACGTATTACAGCCAGTGTGACGAGCCCACTATGATCGTCTTTTTCGGAGATCATCAGCCCCCTCTCACCAACGCTTTCTATGAGCAGCTCTATGGTAAGAAGCTCTCCGAGCGCACCACCCAGGAGGTCATGCAGCAATATGCCGTCCCCTTCTTTATTTGGGCTAACTATGACATTGAAGAGCGGCAGGATGTGATCATCAGCCCCAACTATCTGGGGGTGCTCACGGCGCAGGCTGCAGGTCTGCCCATGACCGGGTTTATGAATTTCCTGTCCCAGATGTATGAGGATCTGCCCGCCATTACCCCGGTGGGATTTGTCACGGCAGACGGGGAGTTCTGTTCGGAGGAGGAACTGGATGAGCAGGCCCGGGAGTGGCTTCGCCAGTATGAGATTTTGAATTACTGCGGTATGGTGGACCTCTTTGACGAGGCAAGACCCATGTTTTGTACCCAAGATAACGAATAACAACCGCCGCCGTCCCGGTTGGGGCGGCGGTGGTTATTTTTGGAGAAAATGTGAAAAAACAGCCGATGCAACCGGCTGTTGTCAAATTGTATACTGGTTTTGGTTGCGCTGGAGGGAAAAGTTTGCTAAGCTGTGAGGTGTCCTGGGACAAACTGCACAGGAGGAACGAAATATGAATTTTGAGACACGGCTGTATGAACTGCGCAAAAAGGCTGGACTCAGTCAGGAGGAGCTGGCCAACCTGGTGGGGGTGAGCCGCCAGGCGGTGCAGAAGTGGGAAGCGGGAAGCAGCCGACCGGATCTGGATAATTTAACTGCCCTGGCCGGATATTTCAATGTGACCTTAGATTGGCTTATCACCGGGCGGGCGGCGGAGCCGCCTCAGGCGGGGCCGGTGGTGGTGGAGCACCACTACCACTATGAGGGGTGGCGCTATGAATATAAGAGTGAACGGACCCTCTGGGGCCTGCCCCTGGTTCACATCAACCTGTCACAGAGGGGGCTGACCTGGGCACGGGGGATCCTTGCCATCGGGAATGTGGCCACGGGTGTGGTAGCCATCGGGTGCTTTGCTGCCGGAATCTTCTCTTTGGGTGCCATCTGTCTGGGGCTTCTGGTGCTGGCCGGAATGGCGGTGGGAATTGTTTCAATGGGAGGCATCAGCATTGGCCTTATCGCTCTGGGGGGCTGTGCCTTGGGGTATCTGGCCGTTGGCGGCTCGGCGGTGGGAGTGTACGCCGGGGGAGGGGCGGCAATCGCTTCCAAAGTAGCGGTGGGGGCTTCGGCCTCCGGGGAACTTCTTGCTGTGGGGCGGGATGCCGTCGGGGCGGTGACCTTGGGGCTGGAGGCCTCCAGAGATGCCGTGGCTCAGGCTATGGCCCAGGCTGGAGTTCCGGAATGGGTGCAGGTGCTTTTGCTGTTCTGCTTGGGAAAATAGAAAAAGCGCGTGTGGAACGAACTTCCACACGCGTTTTTTTACTCTTCAGAGGAGATTTCTTCGGGAACCTCCGGGAGGGAAGGGGCGGGCTGAGGTTTGGTGCGCCGAATGACATCAGAGCGCAGCATTTGATAAAGGGTAGCCGTAAGGGGGACGGCCAGAAGCATACCGCCGATGCCCAGTACTCCGCCGCCTACAGTAACGGCGGCCAGCACCCAAATTCCCGGCAGTCCAATGGAGGAGCCCACGACTTTGGGGTAAATGAGGTTGCCCTCCAGCTGCTGGAGCACTCCGATAAAGATCAGAAACAGCAGGGCCTGAAGCGGGGAGGAGGTAAAGATCATGAACGCACCCACACCTGCACCGATGTAGGCTCCCGCCACAGGAATGAGGGCGGTAAAG
Organism: uncultured Oscillospiraceae bacterium; assembly: GCA_944385695.1. Lineage (GTDB taxonomy): Bacteria > Bacillota > Clostridia > Oscillospirales > Oscillospiraceae > Lawsonibacter. The sequence continues at coordinate 6,855 of CALWYG010000147.1, forward strand.
CCCACCAGGGTCCCTACCATGGAGGCATAGGGGAACCGGAACAGGAGCATACCCCCCATGCACAGCAGGCCCAAAATCACCGCCTCGGTACACTGGCCCACCACAAAATTGTGGAAGCAGGTGTTTAAAGTCTCCAGAAAATAGAAGAGACGGCTGTACCAGGAGGGTTTCAGGTAGGTCTTCAGCACCCGGGCACAGTTGCTCTGAAGCTTTTCCTTTCCGGAAAGCAGATAGATGGAAAAGATGGTGCTCACGATGGCGGTGAAGGCGGCTGACACGGTGGTGGAGGCCAGAGACATCACCGACCCCATCACGCCCCCCAAGCCGGAAATGAGCCAGTTGACGGCGGTGGTGAGAATCTCCCGCCAGTCAATGGAGCCGTCGGCCAGGATGAGGCCGGAGAAAGCGGCCAGCTGATTCATATCCAGATTTTCATTGATTTTAAGGCTCAGGTCCTCCAGAAGAGGCACTGCCTCCCGGATCAGCAGACTGATGGAGTTGGCCAGCTCAGGGAGGATCATGCGTACGATGAGTACCACAATGGCAATCAAGCTGGCGTAGGCCAGTACCAGGCATACGGGACGGCGACTTTTTACCACGGCCCGGTTTTGGCTGGCAGGGAAGTACCACCGCTCATACATGCTCATGAGGATATTGACCGCGTAGGCCACCACGGCGCCCAACAGCAGCGGGAAGGCGGCTCCTAAGGCGAGCAGGAGCAGGGAGGAGAGCTTTCCCCAGTAGTGGATGGCCAGGTATAGGAGAAAGAGAACTACGCCGAAGCGGATCGGGCCCTTCCACTCGTACTTCATTACAGGCCCTCCATCATGTTGACCCGGATGTAGCCCTGCTCAATATTCGTCTCCGCGATAAACTGGGGGACGGCGGGAATCATCAGTTCCCGCTCTCCGCCCTTGACTACGTAGACGTTGTTGGCGGGGAGGGTGAGCACGTCGGCAATCTTCCCCAGCACCGCGCCGCTCTGCGCGTCCCGGACCTCCAGGCCGTAGATGTCGGCCAGGAAGAAGCTGCCTTCGGGAAGGTTGGCATCGGCGCGGTCGATATACAAAATTGCGTTTCGCATGGCCAGAGCGCTGGGCACATCGGTAACACCACGGAATTTGATAATGACCATGTTCTTGTGGACCCGGGCGCGCTCCACCTCGATGGGCCAGTGGGTTTTATCCACATAGAGGGTTTTGAACTTGCAGAGGAATTCCGGACTGTCTGCCCAGGGCTGAACCCGGACCTCTCCCATGAGACCGTGGACGTTGGTGACCTTGCCCACTTCTAAATATTGCTGAAGCATTGTAATAGACCTCCGTTTGATAGAGCAAAGGCGCAGGGAAACCCCTGCGCCTTTGTTGTTAATCGACGATTTCTACGCTGACATGTTTTCCGGAGCGCTGGGCAGCGGAACGCATCAGAATACGGATCTCCTTGGCAATGCGGCCCTGGCGGCCAATCACCTTGCCCATATCCTCCGGGGCCACCCGGAGTTCCAGCACAGTCTCGCCGTCGCCCTCGACCTCAGCGACAGACACCTGCTCGGGGTGTTCCACCAGGTTCTGGGCAACATAGGTCAGAAGCTCTTTCATTGTGTGCAAAACCTCCAGCCTTACAGGGCACCGGCCTTTTTCAGCAGGTCACGGACGGTCTCAGTGGGCTGAGCGCCGGTCTTGATCCAAGCCTGGGCGCGATCCACGTCCACCTTCAGCTCGGCGGGGTTCTCCACGGGGTTATAATAGCCGATCTCCTCGATGAAGCGGCCGTCACGGGGATAGCGGGAGTCAGCCACCACGATGCGGTAGAAGGGAGCCTTCTTGGCGCCCATGCGGCGCAGTCTGATTTTAACCATTTATATTCACCTCCAAAGAATTGTTTCTGTATATGGAAAGCGTGTGCCACGCTTTGCCAACAAGGGGTTTTTAGAAGGGCAGGCCGGGCATTCCGCCGCCCATACCGGGGAAGCCGCCTTTTTTGCCCATCATCTTGCGCATGTTCCGGGGAAGTTTGCCGCCGGAAAACTGCTTTGTCATGGCCTGGAGCATTTCAAACTGCTTGAGCAGGCGGTTGACATCTACCACCTGGGTGCCGGAACCGGCGGCAATACGCTTTTTCCGGCTGGAGTTGAGCACGCTTGGGTTTTCCCGCTCATAGGGGGTCATGGAGGTGATGATAGCCTCCATGCGCTGCAGCAGCTTTTCGTCCATGGTGGCCCCCTCCAGATCGGAGGCCTTTACGCCGGGGAGCATCCCGGCAATATCGGTAAGCGAACCCATATTTTTCAGCTGGGTCATCTGCTCGTAAAAATCGGTGAGGGTAAATTTATTTTTCCGCAGCTTCTCCTGAAGCTCCAGGGCGTTTTTCTGGTCGAAGGACTGCTCAGCCTTTTCAATCAGGGAGAGCACATCGCCCATGCCCAGAATTCGGCTGGCCATGCGGTCGGGGTGGAAGACCTCGATCTGGTCCAGCTTTTCCCCCATGCCCACAACCTTGATGGGCTTGCCGGTCACGGCCCGGATGGAGAGGGCTGCGCCGCCCCGGGCGTCGCCGTCCAGCTTGGTGAGTACCACGCCGTCAATATCCAAGGCGTCATCAAAGGCTTTGGCGGCGTTGACCGCGTCCTGGCCGATCATGGCGTCTACCACCAGCAGGATCTCAGTGGGCTCTACAGAGGACTTGATGTTGCGGAGCTCATCCATGAGCTCTTCGTCCACATGGAGCCGGCCGGCGGTGTCCAGGAAAACCATGTCGTTGCCGTGCTTGACAGCGTGTTCAATGGCGGCCTTGGCAATGTCCACGGGGTTTGTCTGCCCCATCTGGAACACAGGGATACCCAACTGCTCGCCCACGACCTCCAACTGCTTGATGGCGGCGGGACGGTAGATATCACAGGCGACCAGGAGGGGGCGCTTGTTTTCCTTGCGCTTCATAAGCCCGGCCAACTTGGCCGCGTTGGTGGTTTTACCCGCGCCCTGCAGGCCTACCATCATCACTACCGTGGGGGGCTTGGAAGCGATGGTCAGTTTGGTACTGGCACCGCCCATCAGCTCGGTAAGCTCCTGATTGACAATTTTCACAATCTGCTGGGCGGGAGACAGAGCCTCCAGTACGTCAGAGCCTACGGCCTTTTCCGTGACCTGAGCCACAAACTGCTTGACCACCTTATAGCTGACGTCGGCCTCCAGCAGGGCCAGGCGGATTTCCCGCATGGCCTCCTTTACATCGGCCTCAGACAGCCGTCCCTTACCCCGGAGCTTTTTAAAGGCGGCGGAGAGCTTTTCGGAAAGTCCTTCAAATGCCATGGATTATTCCTCCAAAAGCTTCTGGGCAGTGTCTTGAATCCGGAGGGCGAGGCTCTCCAGTTCGCTGTGGTCCAGCTGAGCAGCCAGCTGCCGGGCGCGCTCGGCGTCCTGCGCAATTTGTTCCAGCTGGCCATGCATGGTGTGAAAGCGCTTGATAAGCCCTGTCTTGTCCTCCAGCTCGGTGAGAACGGCCTCGGCCCGGACGATGACATCCCGGACGCCCTGGCGGGTGATGCCGTAGTTTTCAGCAATCTCCCCCAGGGAGAGGTCCTCGTTGTAGTAGAGGTCATAGAACTCCTTCTGGCGCTCGGTGAGCACATCGCCGTAGAAATCGTACAGCATGGCCATGCGGTAAGCCGGACTTTTCATCCCAGCGGACCTCCTTGAAGCAAAATAAAAGCCTCAAAAAAGCGGTTTCCCCGCGTTTTTGAGCGGTAAATGTAAAGCTAATAAACTTTACATTCGGAAGTCTACCACATTTCTACTTGTTTGTCAAGTAAAATTACTTGCGAGCATGTACGTTCTTTTTTGGTATATTCCCCCAGGGGCGGGGGAAACTGGAGGGAAAGGACAAAATTTTAAGGAGGGATTGTTATGTCTCCAGCGCGCGTCCCCATGGATGACGCCCATCTGGTCCAATATGCGGTCAACACGGCGAAAGAGGTGCGCCCGGAAGGGGTGCGGCCGGCCCGTGTATTGGCAGGGGAGATTCGCGAGAACCTGGTCCGGTGCGCCCGGGTTCGTGAGCAGCTTAACGTCCGGAGCGGCGGGGAGGAGGAACTGGCCGGAGGCGCGCGGTGGCTGCTGGATAACTATTACCTGGCCGCCCGGGAGGGAGAGCAGGCCCGTCGCAGCTTCCGGCAGGGCGGGAAGCTGCGGGGCGCCCGGACGGGAACTACCGTTTTGCAGGTGTGTGCCCGGGGGGCGCTGTGGGCAGTGCCCGGTCTGGAGGCGGAAAGGCTGAAACGCTATTTAGAGGGGTTTCAGTCCGTGTGCCCGCTGACAGAACAGGAGCTGTCCCTGTTGGTGTCTGCCCTGGCCGGGGCGCTGCTGGATCGGCTGGGAAAGCTTTGTGCCGGTGCGGAAAAGCTGGAGGGAAGGGAAGAAGAGGAGGAAATTGCCCAGATTTTCAATGCCCTGCGGGCTCTGTCCGGGATTGACTGGGGTACTTTGCTGGAGGGGGCCAGCCAGGTGGAGAGACTATTTTTCCAGGACCCCTCGGGCTGTTATCCCCAGATGGACGAGGAAAGCCGCCGGCGGTGCCGTCAGCGGCTGTGCCGGCTGGCCAAACGGTATGGCCTGGAGGAGGGGGCGGCGGCCCGAAAGGTGCTGGAGCTGGCGCAAATGGGCCAGGGCCCACAGAGGAATGTGGGCTGGTATCTTTACCGGGAACCTCTGGGGAGAGTCCAGCGTTTGCCCTCCGGAGCATGGTATGCAGGTGGCGTGGTGGTGTTGGCCCTGGCGGGAGCGGTAGTGCTGGGATGGCTGTGGGGCGCCCCGCTGGCGGCTTTGCTGCTGGTCGTCCCTCTGTCGGATATTGTAAAAAATGTGGGAGATTTTCTTCTGTCCCATATTGTGCCGCCCCGGCCGGTGCTGCGCCTGGAGCTGGAGGAGGGAATCCCGCCGCAGGGGCGCACCCTGTGTGTGGTATCCGCCCTGCTCACCGGGCCGGACAGCGGGGCGGAGCTGGCCGGACGGCTGGAGCTGGGCCGGCTTTGCAACCGGGATGGAGGAAACGAGGTGGCCTTTGGTATTCTGGCCGACCTGCCCGACAGCGCTTCCCCCATGGACGCAGAGAGAAGAGCCTGGGTTGACCGGGCCAGAGAAGCAGTGGAGAAGCTGAACAAAACGTATGGGGGTGGGTTTTACCTCTTGTTCCGGGAGCCCTCCTTCAGCCCCCGGGATGAGCGCTATATGGGCTGGGAGCGCAAACGGGGAGCGCTGGTGGAGCTGGTTCGCCTTATACGGGGCCGCGACACGGGCCTTCATGTAGAGGCGGGAGAGAAAGCGTGGCTTTTGGGCGTGAAGCTGGTGATTACCCTGGATTCCGATACCTGCCTTACCGTGGGCTCTGCCCGGGCGCTGGCGGGGGCTATGCTTCACCCTATGAACCGGCCCGTGGTGGACCCGAAGAAGAAAATCGTCGTCTCCGGGT
>CALWYG010000148.1 GCA_944385695.1 uncultured Oscillospiraceae bacterium
AAAAGCCCTCCACCAGCGAGATCATCGACTGGATTCAGGCCCTCCAGCACGGGGGCGTGGCGGTGGACCGGATCGTGAAGGAGGTCCCCTATCTGGGCGTGCTGCTGAAGAAGAACGAGGACATCGACACTCTGCGCCGCAACTGGAGATAAGGTACTTTTTCTTTCCAGAAAAAGTACCCAAAAAGAACGTTCACGGCTTCTGTCAGGCTCCTGAGGAATGATGAACCCAAAGCATCTATCCTACCAGAGGCTGTGGATAGGAAAGGAACTATCATGTTTGAGGATTTTCTCTATCTGCTCCGGCAAAACGGGCTGAATGTGTCCCTCACCGAGTGGATGGCACTGATGGAGGCCCTCCACAAGGGCCTCCACGACTCCAGCTTTACGGGATTTTATCACCTGTGCCGGTGTCTTCTGGTGAAGAGCGAGGCGGACTTCGATGCCTTTGACCGCTCCTTTTTGGAGTATTTCAAGGACGTCCCCTTCCAGCAGGAGGTCTCCCAGGAGCTGCTGGACTGGCTTAATAAGCCGGATGTGCTCTCCGACTACGCCACTTGGGACGAGGAGCAGGCCCTGAAAAATATGGGTTTCTCCGAGGAGGAGATCGAGCGGATGCTGAAAGAGCGCATGGCCGAGCAGACCGAGGAGCACAACGGGGGCAGCTACTGGGTGGGCACCCACGGCATGTCCATGTTCGGCAACAGCGGCAACTCCCCCAAGGGCATCCGGGTGGGCGGCGAGAGCATGCACCGCCGGGCCTTCCGGGTGGCGGGCGAGCGGAAATTCCGGGACTTCCGCCGGGACAGCACTCTGGACACCCGTCAGTTCCAGGTGGCCCTGCGGAAGCTGCGGCAGTTTTCCGGCCTGGTGGACCTCCCCCCCACTGAGTTTGATGTGGACAACACCATCAAAGACACCGCCGACAACGGCGGGGTGTTGAAGGTGCGCTACAAGCGCCCACGGGAAAATACCGTCAAGGTGCTGCTGATGATGGACTCCGGCGGGTCCATGGACTATTACAGCAACCTCTGCTCCGCCCTGTTCCAGGCGGTGAGCAAGTCAGGGCATTTTAAGGACCTGAAGGTCTACTACTTCCACAACTGCCCCTATGCCCGCCTTTACCACGACCCCATGCACCTGTCCAAACACAGTGTGCTCACCAGCTGGGTCCTTTCCAACATCCCCAGCGACTATAAGCTCATCCTGGTGGGGGATGCCCAGATGGCCCCCTATGAGCTCATGGGCGGCTATTACGGCGGGTGGGGACAGGAAGAGGGCCCCAAGTGCGGCATGGACTGGCTGCGGCTTCTCAAGGGACGCTTCAAGCACAGCATCTGGCTCAACCCCAGCCGCCGTCCCCAGTGGGGGGCCTATTGGTCGGAGACTTATGATAGGATTGCCCGGGAATTTCCCATGTTCCCCCTGACGGTGGATGGCATTGAGGAGGGCATGAAGAAGCTTTTGGCCCGATAGTGGAAAAATTCCCTTGACATTGGGGCAAAACTATCATAAAATGCTTACCAAAGCGACGACAGGGAACAGTACCCCAAAGCCGGGATCAAGAGAGAGGATGGCTGGTGAAAATCCTCCGAAGGCGCGGCGGGAAGGCCCCCTGGAGCGCGGGCAGGAAATGGCCCGCCGGTCCCCGCCGTTACCGGGAACGAAGTGCGTGTCAGCCAGACACGAATTCAGGTGGAACCACGGACAAGTTTTGTTCGCCCTGAGCCGATTCAAAACGGCTCAGGGCTTTTTGTTTGCCAAAAGGTGCATTGAAATTGCCTTGAGCCAAGGATGCTTGACAGAAAGGAAGTTATCACATGAAAAACACCGAAAAGACCATGGAAAAAATCGTAAACCTCTGTAAGGGCCGGGGCTTTATCTTCTCCGGCTCCGAGATCTATGGCGGCCTTGCCAACACCTGGGACTACGGCCCTCTGGGTGTGGAGCTGAAGAACAACGTGAAGAAAGCCTGGTGGAAGAAGTTCGTCCAGGAAAACCCCTATAATGTGGGTCTGGATGCCGCCATTCTGATGAATCCCCAGGTGTGGGTGGCCTCCGGCCATGTGGGCGGCTTCTCCGATCCTCTCATGGACTGTAAGGAGTGTAAGGAGCGGTTCCGCGCCGACAAGGTCATCGAGGACTGGTGCCAGGAGAATAACTTTGACCTGGGCCACAGCGTGGACGCCATGAGCCAGGCCCAGATGAAGGAGTTTGTGGAAGAGCACAACATCCCCTGCCCCTCCTGCGGCAAGCACAACTGGACCGACATCCGCCAGTTCAACCTGATGTTCAAGACCTTCCAGGGTGTTACCGAGGATGCCAAGAACACCGTATATCTCCGGCCTGAGACTGCCCAGGGCATCTTCGTCAACTTCCAGAATGTCCAGCGCACCACCAGAAGAAAACTGCCCTTCGGCGTGTGCCAGGTGGGCAAGTCCTTCCGCAACGAGATCACCCCGGGCAACTTTACCTTCCGTACCCGGGAGTTTGAGCAGATGGAGCTGGAGTTCTTCTGCAAGCCCGGCACCGAGCTTGAGTGGTTTGCCTACTGGAAGCAGTTCTGCCACCAGTGGCTGCTGGACCTGGGCATGAAGGACGAGAACCTGCGGCTGCGTGACCACGAGCAGGAGGAGCTGTCCCACTACTCCAACGCCACCACCGACTTTGAGTTCGTCTTCCCCTTCGGCTGGGGCGAGCTGTGGGGTGTGGCTTCCCGCACCAACTTTGACCTGAACGCCCACCAGACCACCTCCGGCAAGGACATGACCTATTTTGACCAGGAGTCCAATGAGCACTATATCCCCTACGTGGTGGAGCCCTCCCTGGGCGCTGACCGTGTGACCCTGGCCTTCCTGGTGGATGCCTATGATGAGGAGGTCGTGGACGCGGAGAAGAACGATGTCCGCACCGTCCTGCGCCTCCACCCCGCTCTGGCTCCCTTCAAGTGCGCCGTGCTGCCCCTCAGCAAGAAGCTGGGTGATAAGGCCCGGGAGATCCAGGCGGAGCTCTCCAAGTACTTTATGGTGGACTATGACGACGCCGGTTCCATCGGCAAGCGCTACCGCCGCCAGGACGAGGTGGGCACCCCCTACTGCATCACCGTGGACTTCCAGACCGTGGGCAGTGAGACCGAGCAGGCCGACCACGCCGTCACCATCCGCGACCGTGACACCATGGAGCAGGTCCGTGTGCCCATCAGCGAGCTGAAGGCCTGGCTGGAGGAGAAGCTGGCCTACTAAGAGAAAACCCCATAACGGCTGAATTTGGCCGGAGCGCCCTCCCTTTTTGGGACGCTCCGGCCTTTTTTCTTCCGTTTGGCTTGCAAATCAGGGGAAAAGGCGCTAAAATATACGGACATTATCCGGTATGGATCAGAATCCCAACGGGGATTTGAAGGAGCTTTTATGAAAACATTGCTGCAAATTATGCGCCTGCCTTCCGGGACAGAGAAACGGTATGGCCGGGCCCATCAGATTTGGATCGCCCTGGCCCTGACCGGGCTGGGATGCTGCATCGGGCTGTTGTCCCTGCTGTTTTCCGCCATGGCGGTGGAGACGTTGGTAAGCAAGGACCTGCTTTTGTCCTATGTGACCGACCCGCTGATCCTATTTCTCAACCTCTGGCCCCCGGTGCTTCTGGTCTGGCTGTTTTATTTCCTTTTTCGCCGGGCCTGGGTGGGCTTTTTAGGGGGATTTATTCCCATCATGGGTGTGGCCCTGGTCAATTACTTTAAAATCCAGCTCCGGGCCGACCCCTTCCTGGCGGTGGATCTGGGCCTGGCCTCTGAGGCGGCTGGAATCGTGGGACACTACCAGCTGGAGATCAACTGGCTCATCTGGCTGACTGTGGCCGCCTTTGTGGCGGGGTTGGTCTTTTCCATTGTGCTCATGCCCCATGGGCTGAAGGGCTGGCCCCTTCGGATGCTGGGCGCGCTCAGTGCCGGGGCGCTGCTGTGCGTCAGCTTTGTGAGCATCTATCTCAACGACTATTACTATGAGAAGACCGGCGGGGCCATGCCCTGGGATGAGGCCCAGGACTATGTGTCCAAGGGGGGCATCTATCCCTTCCTCCACTCCTTTCAGGAGCTGATTTTTGTAGCGCCGGAGGACTACGACGAGCTTACCGCCGCCGAGCTTCTGGGGCAATATGAGGACGGGGACATCCCGGAGGAGCAGAAGGTATCCGTGATGGGCATTATGCTGGAGGCCTTCTGCGATCTGACAGATTTTGAGGTTTTGGCCCAGCAGGACAGCGTGATGGAGGTCTATGCCCCCTGGCATGAGCTCTCGGAGCAGTCCGTCTCCGGGCGGCTGCTTACCAACATTTTTGCGGGAGGAACGGTGGATACGGAGTGGGCCTTTCTCACCGGCTACTCCAATCACAGCGATTTTATTCAGGATACTGATTCCTATGTGTGGTATCTGGACGGCCAGGGCTATCAGACCTTCGGCAGCCACCCGGGCTTTGGGTGGTTCTATGACCGGCAGACCATTAACCAATTCCTGGGGTTCCAGGAGTATTGGTTTACGGAGAACCACTACGGAGAGCTGGTCGATCCGGTGGTGGCCCAGTGGAATTCCGATCATATTTTAATGGAAGAGCTGCTGGAGCAGCTGAAGCAGCGCATTCCGGATGGCCCTTGCTTCTCCTTCTCCGTCTCCTACCAGAATCACGGCCCCTATGAGTGGGAGTATACCTCCGGGGAGAACTATCTCACCCCTGAGGCCACTGGATTCAGCGCCTCCACCTGCAATATCTGGAACAACTACCTTATGCGGGTGGCGGATACCCTGTCGGCCATAACTGATCTGGTCCATGGACTGGAGGAGATGGACGAGCCGGTGGTGCTGGTTCTCTTCGGCGACCACAAGCCCTGGGGCGGAAACGGAAATACCGGCTATACCGAGCTGGGCTGCACCTTTGATCTTACCACCACCCAGGGATTTTACGATTATTACGCCACTCCCTATCTCATCTGGGCCAATTCCGCGGCGAAGGAAGTGCTGGGCAATGACTTTACCGGAGACGGCGGAGATTTCTCCCCCTGTTTCCTGATGGAAGAGGTCTTTACCCAGTGCGGCTGGGAGGGACCAGGCTTTATGCAGCTGGCCCGGGAAGTCCGGGAGCTGACCCCTCTCATCCACGAACAGGGGATCTATTGGAAGAACGGCGCCCCCTGCTATGAGCTGACCCAGGAGGAAGAAACGCTCATAACCATGTATCAGAATGTGGAATATTACCGGGAACATACCGTGGAACCCGGGGCATAAAAAAAGGATGGGCATTTTGCCCATCCTTTTTTTGGGGTTATCTTAGATAGTTCAGGGGGTTCACCGCTGTACCGCCTACGCGGACCTCAAAGTGGCAGTGGACGCCGGTGCTGTTTCCGGTGCTGCCCGCCTTGGCAATGGCCTGGCCCTGGTAGACCTTGTCGCCGGCAGAGACCAGCAGAGAGGAGTTGTGGGCGTAGTAGGTCTGTACCCCGTTGTCGTGGGTGATGATGACCAGGTAGCCGTAAGAGCCCTTCCACCCGGCAAAGGTAACGGTACCGCCGTCGGCGGCCTTGATCTTTTCACCGTAGGTGGCGTGGATATCCAGGCCGGAGTGGTAATCGTAGTAGCCGTAGAGGTAGCGGCCGCCGAAGTAGGAATTGATGCGGCGGCTGGAGGTGGGCCAGCTGTAGGTGCCGGTGGAAGCGGTCTTGGGCTTCTCCTTGGTGCCCACAGCCTTGACCGTGGTGGTGGGCTCCCGCAGGGTGGTGGAGCTGATGATGGTGCGCTCCTGCTCGTAGCCGTTGACGTAAACTACGTCGGCTTCGATCTGGGCTTCGCCCTCCTCACCCTGGGTAATGATCTTGCTCTCGCCCTTGTACATGGAGCTGTCCTCCACCGTCTCCACAGGGCACTCAATGGACTGGGTATAAACCTCATGGTCCAGGGTCTGCACCGAGAGGGTGGGGATTTTTTCCTTTACGTTCAGCACATCCCCGATCATCAGGCGGTTGATATCAATGCCGGGGTTCAGCGCCTTCAGGTCGCTGACGGACATGTCGTTGGCATAGGCAATGGCGTTGAAGGTGTCGCCCTTTTCTACTGTGTAGGTGGTCTCACCGGTGGAGTTGGCCTCCAGGGCCTGACGCATCTCCTCGGTGGTCATCAGATCTTCCACGGCATAGACGTTGCGGATCTGGAAGTTTTCCACAAACTCGACTTCCATGGTGTTTTCTGTGGTGTACTGTTCCTTCAGCTCCTCCAGCATATTGGACAGGGCGGCTTCATCCTTGACCGCGCCAATGGAGCGGCCGTCCACCACCACCTCATAGGCCCGCAGCTCGTCGCTCACCTCAGTGAGCTGTTCATAAAAGTAATTGCGGATGGTCTGCTCGTCGTTGAGATCGCTTTTCAGTGTAAGGCCAAATTCATAATCCACCTGGGCATCCACCTGGTAGTCATAGCCCAAAAGCTGGGAGCCCTGGCTCTCCACCGTGGCGATGGCGTGGTCCACAATGCTCTGGTCGGCCACCACGCCCACCTGCTGGCCGTCTACCACCACGGCGTAGCTGGTGGAGTAGAGGGTGGTCAGAGTGAGGGCGGAGCCCAGGGCGGCGGAGACCAGTAAGAAGGAAATGGGCCCCACTGCCCGGTTGCCGGCCGCTGCCCCGTGAAAAAGGTGGGTCCAGCGGCGGATATGGATGCGGGACCACTCCCGCCCTACCTTGTAATAAAGGACAAGCTTTTTCTTCCTTGGAGATTGGTCAATCCGTTCCCAAAGGGAGGTAATATTTTCTTTTAGTTCGGCGGCAAGCTTTTGAATCCGCGCCTGAAGCTGTTCCATCTGGGGTTACCTCGCTTCTGTCAAAGAGAAAAGTGACAAAGTTGCAATAAGAGTTACAAAACGGTAACAATACTATACACAAATTTATTTTTGCCGTCAACCCTTTTGCTCCAAAAGACCAGAAAAAATTGTACAAAAAAAGAATGCCAAGATATTTTCCCGGCATTCTTTTAACAAATTGTGTCCATATTATAACGATTTGCCAACCAAAAGGGAACCAGTGGGGGGGCCTTAAAAGAGATTCAGGGCGAAGGAGAGGGTCATAACGATGACGCCCAGGCTGGCGCAGGCGTCCAACACCCAAGCGGCCCGTTCCCGGAAACTGACGTGCTTTTTCCCTGTGGAGGGCAGGACGGTGAGCTGGGGCTTTTGCTCGGGAATGGGGTGGCTGTGGTGCTCCAGGCTGGGGGCCAGGCTCCCCTCCTGGGTCAGGGAGAGCTTACGGCGGAACTCAGACAAATCCACCAGGTTGCCCTCGTGACGGATAAAGTTTGAGGTGGCATAATAGACGGTTTGCATTCGAGATCCCTCCGTTTCATTCTGACCAAATTTTATCGGTAAGATAGTCCAAAAAAACGGACTATTTCGACACCATACAACAAAATTTGCGTCGCTAACAATAAAATACAACAAACGTTCCATAAAGTCAAGAGAAATTCGAACATTTTTTCCATTTCTGAAATTCCGGATCTGGCTCTTCTATGAGAAACAGACGAAAAAGCAGCAAAAAGGTTCCTGGTTCATAATTTTTTTCTTCTCCTGGTTGCGTTTTGGAGAAAATAGAGGTATAATAGCCAATCGTTGAGAAATCCCAAGAGAGGTGCAGCTTCCATGCGGAATGAAAAACTGAGAAACGTAGCAATTATTGCCCACGTCGACCATGGTAAGACCACCCTGGTGGACGAGCTGCTCAAGCAGTCGGGCGTATACCGGGAGAATCAGACCGTGGTGGACCGCGTGATGGACTCCAACGACCTGGAGCGGGAGCGTGGCATCACCATTACGGCCAAAAATACCGCTGTGCAGTACGGCGATATTAAGATCAACATTGTGGACACTCCGGGCCACGCCGACTTTGGCGGCGAGGTGGAGCGTATTTTGAAGATGGTCAACGGCGTTATCCTGCTGGTGGACGCCGCCGAGGGCCCCATGCCCCAGACCCGCTTTGTGCTGAGCAAGGCCCTGGAGCTGGGCCACCGGGTCATCGTGGTGGTCAACAAGATCGACCGCCCCGACCAGCGTGTGTACGAGGTCATTGACGAGGTGCTGGAGCTGCTGATGGATCTGGACGCCACCGACGAGCAGCTGGATTCCCCCATGCTCTTCTGCTCCGGCCGTCAGGGTACCGCTTCTGTCCAGCCCGATGTGGCCGGCAGCGACCTGAAGCCTCTGTTTGATGCCATTGTGGAGTATATCCCCGCCCCCGAGGTGGACCTGGAGGCCCCCTTCCAGATGCTGGTCTCCTCCATCGACTACAACGAGTTTGTGGGCCGGATTGCCATCGGCCGCATTGAGCGGGGTGTGATTAAGCAGAACCAGGAGATTGCCGTGTGCAACTACCACGACCCCGACGCCCCCGCCAAGAAGGCCAAGGCGGCCACCCTCTATGAGTTTGACGGCCTGGCCAAGGTGCCTGTGCAGCAGGCGGAGGCGGGCAACATCATCGCCATGAGCGGCATGGGTGAGATCACCATCGGCGATACCATCTGCGCCCCCGAGTGCATTGAGCCCATTGAGTTTGTGAAGATCTCCGCCCCCACCATTGAGATGACCTTCTCCGTCAACGACTCCCCCTTTGCCGGACGGGAGGGCAAGTTTGTCACCAGCCGCCAGCTGCGGGAGCGTCTGTTCCGGGAGACCATGAAGGACGTGTCCCTCCGGGTCACCGAGGTGGAGGGGTCCACCGACTCCTTCAATGTGGCCGGCCGTGGTGAGATGTCCCTGTCTATCCTCATTGAGACCATGCGCCGGGAAGGCTATGAGCTCCAGGTTTCCCCGCCCCGTGTGCTCTATCAGGAGATCGACGGTGTGAAGTGTGAGCCTGTGGAGCGCCTGGTGGTGGACGTCCCCGCCGACTGTGTGGGCGCGGTGATGGAGAAGATCGGCTCCCGTAAGGGCGACCTGCTGGAGATGAATCCCGTGGGCGACCGGATGAAGGTGGAGTTCCTGGTTCCCTCCCGCGGCCTGTTCGGCTACCGGAACGAGTTCTTGACCGACACCAAGGGCGAGGGCATCATGGCCTCCGTCTTTGACAGCTATCAGCCTGTAAAGGGCGAGATCAGCCGCCGTTCCACCGGCTCCCTGGTGGCCTTCGAGACCGGCGAGGCGGTGACCTACGGCCTCTTCAACGCCCAGGAGCGCGGCAGCCTGTTCATTGGTCCGGGCACGCCCGTCTACGCCGGCATGGTAGTG
>CALWYG010000149.1 GCA_944385695.1 uncultured Oscillospiraceae bacterium
ACGATAGTGAGCGAAAGCCTTGTTGGCCGCAGCCATCTTGTGGGTATCCTCGCGCTTCTACACCGCGTTACAGGTGTAGGTGCAGGCGTCCAGGATCTCGTTGGCCAGGCGCAGAGACATTGTGCGATCGCCGCGGGCACGGGCGTAAGTGGTCAGCCAGCGCAGACCCAGGGTCTGACGGCGCTCGGGACGAACCTCGATAGGCACCTGGTAGGTGGCGCCGCCCACACGGCGAGCCTTAACCTCCAGGGAAGGCATGATGTTCTCCAGAGCCTGAGTGTAGACCTCCATGGGGTCCTTCTCAGTCTTCTCCTTGATGATGTCAAAGGCGCCGTAAACAACCTTCTGCGCCACGCCCTTCTTACCATCCAGCATGATGCTGTTGGTGAGCTTGGTAACCAGGACGGAGTTGTAAAGCGGATCGGGCAGAACCTCCCGCTTGGGTACATTTCCTCTTCTGGGCACTTTGCTTCCCTCCTTCTTATAAAATTAGAAATCATAGGTACTCGAAACGATTTTGTTCCGTGTAATGCCTGTCCGAGGTCTGCCCATATTATATATAGGTAAACGCTCGGCAAGGCGGGTTTGCCTTGCGCAAACGCACAATGCAATTCAGTGTGAAATAATCTTACGGCGTAAAATTACTTCTTGCCGGCCTTGGGACGCTTGGCACCGTACTTGGAACGGGCCTGCATACGGCCGTTGACGCCCTGGGCATCCAGAGTGCCGCGGATGATGTGGTAACGCACGCCGGGCAGGTCCTTGACACGGCCGCCACGGATCATGACCACAGAGTGCTCCTGCAGGTTGTGGCCCACACCGGGGATATAGGCAGTGACTTCCATGCCGTTGGTCAGCTTAACACGAGCAATCTTACGAAGAGCGGAGTTAGGCTTCTTAGGAGTGGAAGTACGCACAGCGGTGCAGACACCTCTCTTCTGGGGAGAGGGCAGATCAGTGCTCTTGTTCTTCAGGGTGTTCAGACCATGCTGAAGAGCGGGGGAGGTGGACTTGTAGGCCACCTGAGCGCGGCCCTTGCGTACCAGCTGGTTAAAAGTAGGCATTAGTGTTCCTCCTTTCTCGATTTCTGCCCCATGGGGGCGTAATATATTTTAACAAAATCGGAACCATTTATTCCTAATTTTGCTAAAACCGGAAAAAATCGGCGGATTATTTCAGCAGCGCCGCTACAGCGCTCCCTACGGCAATGCCGCAGGCACCGCCCAGATCCTTCATGGTGGGCACCTGCTCCACAGGTACCTGCTGATTGACCGCAGCCTGTACCAGAGGCTGCAGAAGCCTTGGATCGGCATCCATGGCCATATAGAACCGTGCAACCCGCCCATCCTTCAGAGCGCGGCGCACCTGCTTGGCTCCAACCACCTTGTTGGGTGTGTTGAGTTCCTGGATCATTTCGGTGCCCTCCTCCTCGTCCAATAGAGTCATCATCGGGTAAAAGGGCACACTGCCCCTACCACCGCAAGTTGAAATTATAGCATCTCCATGCCCCTACGTCAAGAAAAATTCTCAAGTAATTTTATAAATTTTCCCGTTTTTCCTGTAACGTCGGGGGAAATTCTGCGTCTTGAGAGACAAAGAGCCTTTTCCTTCCCCTATTTTGTTGACATAAGGAGGAATTTTAATGAAACGCATCTTTGCTTTGCCTCTGCTTTCTGCCCTTTGCCTGTCGCTGCTGGGAGGCTGCGCTGCTCCGTCCGCCGCCAAGGAATTGTCTGCTCAGCCGGTCAAACTCACCACCCAGGACCTATCCCGATATGATCCGGACGCACCCCAAGCCTATGCCGCTCTGCCTGATTTTGGCCTGGAGTTATTGCAAAATGCCCGCCAGGCAGAGGAAAACACGCTGGTCTCCCCTCTGTCCGTCTCTCTGGCTCTCTCCATGGCGGCCAACGGAGCACAGGGAGATACTCTGGAGCAGTTTCAGCAGGTACTGGGCGACGGGCTGCCCCTGGAGTCTATCAACGCGGCCTCCCGCGCCCTAATGGCGGTCTATTCCGACGGTCTGGGCGGCTCCACCCAGTGTTCCATGGCCAATAGCCTCTGGGTAGACCCGGAGGGTCAGGTTCGGGAGGACTTTATCGGCAAGTGCACGGGCATCTTTGATGCTCAAGTCTTTCAAGGTGATCTGTCTGCTCCCGGTATTGTCGGGGATCTCAACAGCTGGGTGTCGCAGCACACAAATAAAATGATTCCTCAGATCATTTCACAGCCCTTTGACGAAAACACCGCCGCTCTGCTGGTCAACGCCCTGTACCTGAAAAACACCTGGGCCAATGAATTTGATCCTCTGAACACCTATCCCCGAGACTTTACCCACGAGGACGGCTCGGTTCAGCGGATGGATTACCTCAATCATTTCTCTCAGTCCTTCCCCTACCTTACCAGCGAAACCTGTGAAGGGGCCATTCTCCCCTATGACGACGGGCGGCTGGGCTTTTTCGTCCTGATGCCCAAGCTCTATCCCGATGCATCGGGCTTTGATGCCTGGCTGGACAGCTTGGAGGGGGAAGCGCTCTCCCAACTGATTTTCTCTGGGAAGGAGGCAGAATTTCTCTGCCTGAGCCTGCCCAAATTTGAGGAAGCGTGGTGCGGAGAACTTCAGGATGTATTGCCCGATATGGGGCTGGAACATGCCTTCCACCCGGATACTGCCGACTTTTCCCTGTTGGGGGACAGCCCTTATGGATACTATCTCTCCCGGGTCATCCATGCTGCTAAAATTGAAGTCAATGAAAAAGGCACCGAGGCAGCAGCCGCCACCGTAGTGGAACCCTCCAGCGGCTCCGCTGCACCGGTGGATGGCGTTACCCTGGTGTTTGACCGTCCCTTCCTCTACGGTATCGTGGATCTGCAAAACGGGATTCCTCTCTTTCTGGGTATCTTTGAATAAGTTTTCTCTTCTATGCCATACTAGGAGAACTCTATTTAAAGGAGGAATTCCTATGACTGCCCATGTAAACGGGAGCTGCATCGGCTGCGGATTGTGCGCCAGCATGTGCGGCGGCGTGTTCACCATGACCGACGAGGGGGTGGCCGCTGCCCGGGACGAGATTTTCCCGGAGCAGGAGCCCCAGGTCCAGGAGGCGGCGGAGAGCTGCCCCGTCAGCGCCATTGAAATTAGCTGAATAAAAGGAAAGCGGCCCGCCGTATTGGCGGGCCGCTTTCCTTTCTTATTGTGGAAAAACGGAACTTTAGATCAGACTTCCTGCTCCTGGCTGCTGCTCTCCAGCACCATCTCTCCCAGGTCGGACAGGTCCAGCTCCAAACCGCCCAGCTCGTCCTCGTCCTCCTCATCCCGGTCCATCCGGGGAGCGGACTCGGCAGCGGCGGGCTGCTGGCCCAAAAGGTTGCCCTCATCGTCGATCATGTCCTCTTTGCGGTACTGGGCAAGGCCGGAACCGGCAGGGATCAGCTTACCGATGATGACGTTCTCCTTCAGGCCCTGGAGGTGGTCCACCTTGCCCTTGATGGCAGCCTCGGTGAGCACCTTGGTGGTCTCCTGGAAGGAGGCGGCGGACAGGAAGGACTCGGTGGCCAGAGAGGCCTTGGTGATACCCATGAGCAGACGGGTACAGGTGGGCAGACGCAGCTCCTCACCCATTTCGTTCTTCTCGCCGGCAGCGATGCGGTCCTTGACGGCCTGCTCGGCATCCAGGAACTCGATGATGTCCACAGTGGAACCGGACAGCAGGGTGGAGTCCCCGGCGTCCTCCACACGGACCTTGCGCATCATCTGGCGGACAATCACCTCGATGTGCTTATCGTTGGTGTCAACGCCCTGCTGACGGTACACCTTCTGAACCTCGCGGATCAGGTAGTTATGACAGTCGGACAGGCCGCGGATGCGCAGCACCTCGTGGGGAGACAGCGCGCCCTCGGTGAGCTGGAAGCCCTTCTCCACCACATCGCCGTGCTTGACCTTAATGCCCGCGGAGTAAGGCAGGGCATAGGTTACCACCTCGCCGTCGTCGGCGGTAATGGTCAGGTTGCACATGACGTTGCGCTTGGTCTCCTCGATGGTTACCCGGCCGCCGATCTCGGCCAGCTGGGCCATCTTCTTGGGCTTGCGGGCCTCAAACAGCTCTTCAACACGGGGAAGACCCTGGGTGATATCGCCGCCGGCTACGCCGCCGGTGTGGAAGGTACGCATGGTCAGCTGGGTACCAGGCTCGCCGATGGACTGGGCGGCGATGATACCAACAGCCTCGCCGGCGCCCACAGGCTCGCCGATGGCCAGGTTGATGCCGTAGCACTTGGCGCACACGCCGCTGCGGGCGCGGCAGGTCAGCACGGAGCGGATCTTCACCGCGTGGATGCCATGGGCCTCCAGAACGGCGGCGTCATCCTTGCGGAGCATGGTGTCGCGGGTGAACAGGACCTCGCCGGTGGCGGGATCCACAATGTCGGCGGTGGGATAGCGGCCGTGGACACGCTCGGCAAAGGTCTCGATGACCTGGCCGTGCTCCTCGATCTCGCTGACCTCGATGCCGTCGTCGGTGCCGCAGTCATCCTCGCGGATGATAACCTCCTGGGACACGTCCACCAGACGGCGGGTCAGGTAACCCGAGTCGGCGGTACGCAGAGCGGTATCGGCCATGCCCTTCCGGGCGCCTCGGGAGGAGATGAAGTACTCCAGCACGGACAGGCCCT
>CALWYG010000150.1 GCA_944385695.1 uncultured Oscillospiraceae bacterium
CCAGCCGACATGCCAGGATGTTGGCCGCCGTCTCGGTCCCCCCGTAAATGGAGGCGAAGGGGATGAGTACCCCCCGCTCCTCGGGCTCATAGGCGGCCCACTTGGCGTACTTGTCCACGATGAGGGAGAAGTCCTTACGCCACACGGGGCCGTGGAGGGGGCAGATCATCTGGATGTCCAGGGCGGCGGCCTTCTTCAGCAGGGCCTGGACCTGGGGGCCATACTTGCCCACGATGTTGGTGTAGTAGCGCCGGGCCTCGTCCATCCAGTCGTGCTCAAAGTCCACCTCGTCGGCAAAGAGGTAGCCGTTGAGGGCTCCGAAGGTGCCGAAGGCGTCGGCGGAGAAGAGAATTTTGTCGGTACTGTCGTAGCTCACCACCACCTCGGGCCAGTGGACCATGGGGGCGGAGACGAAGGTGAAGTTGTGCCGGCCGGTGCACAGGGTGTCGCCCTCACCCACCAGGATGGCGCCGCTGGGGTCGGTGCAGTGGAACTGGCGGATCAGGTTCACCGCCTTGCCGTTGCAGACGATCTTGGTCTCCGGGTGGCGGATGAGCAGGTCGCCCAGGGTGGCGGCGTGGTCGGGCTCCATGTGGTGGACCACCACATAGTCCAGCTTCCGGCCCCCCAGGGCGTGGTCCAGATTTTCGAAGAACTGGGTCTGGACAGCCCGGTCCACGGTGTCAAACAGGACGGTCTTTTCGTCCAGAAGGAGGTAGGCGTTGTAGGACATGCCCCGGGGTACGGGGTGAGCGGCCTCAAAGACAGGGGACTGCCGGTCGTTGCCGCCGATCCAGAGCAGATCCTCGGTGACCTTGCGGATACAATACATCTATCATGACCTCTCTTTCCGATGGTTTTTTACCGTCCCCCATCATATCACAAAATGGGAGAGAAGGGGAGAATTTTTTCCGAAAAGGAGAAATTTCTTCACTTTGGAAAACCTCGTTGAAAACCGGCGGAAAATTTCGTATAATATAGCGACGCTTAGTAAATAAAGAAGGAATGAAGCAAGGATGTATCGCATTGACATTATGACATTATTTCCCGATGTGGTGGGAGATATGCTGTGCGAGTCCATTTTGGGCCGCGGGCAGGAGCGGGGCTACATCCGCATTGAGTGCCACCAGATCCGGGACTACACGGTGAACAAGCAAAAGCAGGTGGACGACTACCCCTACGGGGGCGGCCGGGGGGCGGTCATGCAGGCTGACCCTCTTTTCCGGTGCTGGGAGCACATCTGCCAGGAGGCGGGGGAGCGCTTGCACACCATCTACATGTCCCCCGCGGGCAAGACCTTCACCCAGTCGGACGCCCGGAGGCTGAAGGCGGACTACGACCGGCTCATCCTGGTGTGCGGCCACTATGAGGGCATTGACGAGCGGTTTATTGAGGAGTGCGTGGACGAGGAGATCTCCCTGGGCGACTTTGTGATGACTGGGGGCGAGATCCCCGCCATGGCCGTGGCCGATGCGGTGTGCCGCCTGGTGCCCGGGGTGCTGTCCGACCCCTCCTGTTATGAAAATGAGAGCCACTGGAACGGCATGCTGGAGGCCCCCCAGTACTCCCGGCCCGAGGTGTGGCACGGCCGGGCGGTGCCGTCCATCCTGCTTTCGGGCAACCACGCCAAGGTGGACCAGTGGCGGCGCAAGCAGTCCATTCTGCGCACCCGCCAGCGCCGCCCCGACCTCTATGAAAAGCTGGACCTCACCTCCAAGGCCGACCGCAAGCTCCTTCAGGAGCTGGAGGCGGAGCTGGGGACCGAAGCGGGCGGGGGAGAGGACTGATTTCCCCTTTACTTTCCCGCCGGACTATGGTAAACTATTTACATGAATATAATTTTTAAGATTATGTCTGGAGATGGAACACATGAGTTTTAAAATTGTAGTGGACAGCTGCTGCGACCTCGCCCCCCAGATGCTGCAGGACCCCTGCTTTGTAAAGGTCCCCCTGACCATCCGGGTGGACGAGAGCACCTTTGTGGACGACGAGACCTTTGACCAGGCGGATCTTTTGTGGGCGATGCACCACAGCGAGCATGCCCCCTCCACCTCCTGCCCCTCTCCCCAGGCATATCTGGACGCCTACCAGGGGGTGGACGACGTATATGTGGTTACCCTGTCTGCCCTGCTCAGCGGCTCCCACAACAGCGCCGAGCAGGCCCGGATGATGCTGGAGGAGGACGAGCCCCAGGTGAACGTCCATGTGTTCAACTCCTGCTCCGCCGCCTCCGGCGAGGTGCTGGTGGCCCTGAAGATCCGGGAGCTGGCCGCCTCCGGCATGGCCTTTAAGCACGTGGTGCGGGAAGTGGAGCAGTTTATCTATAAGATGCAGACCCTGTTTGTGCTGGAGTCGCTGGAAAACCTGCGCAAAAACGGGCGGCTGACCAAACTCCAGGCGGTGGTCACCGGGGCGCTGAAAATCAAGCTCTTTATGGGCGCCACTCCCGAGGGGGAGATCTGCAAGCTGGGCCAGGCCCTGACCATCAAGCAGGCGCTGAGCAAGATGGTGGACAAGGTAGCCGCCGACCCTGAGCACAAGGGCCGCAAATTGATCATCAGCCACTGCAACTGTCTGGAGCGGGCCTTCCAGGTGAAGAAGATGCTGGAGGACAAGTGCCAGCTGTCTGAGGTAGTCATTGTGGATGCCAAGGGCATCACCACCGTCTACGCCTATGACGGGGGCATTGTCATCGCGTACTGAACCGATCCGGTTTCCTTCAAGGTTCGCCGCCTGCGGGCGGCGAACTTCTTTGCGGCCGGAAGAAAATGAGACGATAAAAGATAAGGGGTGTTTCAAATGGCAATGGATCGTTCCCAGGCCTGGGAGCTGCTGAAGAAGTACAATAAGGAGCCCTTCCATCTGCGCCACGGCGTGACGGTGGAGCATGTGATGGGGTGGTATGCCCGGGAGCTGGGCTATGGGGACGAGGCGGAGTTCTGGTCCCTGGTGGGCCTTCTCCACGATGTGGACTTTGAGATGTGGCCTGAGGAGCACTGCGTGAAGTGCCAGCAGCTGCTGAGCCAGGCCGGGGCGGAGGAGCGCCTCATCCGGGCGGTGGCCTGCCACGGCTGGGGCCACTGCGTGGACCTCAAGCCCGAGCATGAGATGGAGAAGGTCCTCTTTGCCGCCGACGAGCTCACCGGCCTCATCGGGGCCGCCGCCCTCATGCGTCCCTCCAAGAGTACCAAGGACATGGAGCTCAAGTCCCTGAAAAAGAAGTTCAAGGACAAGAAGTTTGCCGCCGGCTGTTCCCGGGACGTGATCGCCCAGGGGGCGGAGCTTCTGGGCTGGGAGCTGGACAAGCTGCTGGATATGACCCTGCGGGCCATGCAGGAGGAAGAGGACGCCATCGAGGCGGCCCTGGCCTGAAATCCCCGGAAAACGGCAAAAATCCCCCCGGATGGGCTTGCAAAGGCCATCTGGGAGTGATATAATGTTTGCGCTTTTGATTTGATCAAACAAGAAGGGAAGATTTTCATGTCCGGACATTCCAAGTGGCACAATATACAAAAGACCAAGGGTGCGGCTGACGCCAAGCGCTCCCAGATTTTTACCAAGATCGCCCGTGAGATGATCGTGGCCGTCAAGACCGGCGGCAGCGGCGATCCCGCCAACAACTCCCGCCTGGCCACTGTCATTGCCAAGGCCAAGGCCGCCAACATGCCCAACGACAACATCAAGCGCACCATCGACAAGGCTCTGGGTTCCGGCAACACCGACAACTTCGAGAGCGTGGTCTATGAGGGCTATGGCCCCAACGGCGTGGCCGTCATCGTGGAGGCCCTGACCGACAACCGCAACCGCACCGCTCCTGAGGTCCGCCACCTGCTGGATAAGTATGGCAAGGGCCTGGGCGCCACCGGCTGCGTGTCCTGGAGCTTTGACCGCAAGGGCGTCATCGTCCTGGACAGCGAGGATCTGGACGAGGACACCGTGATGATGGACGCTCTGGAGGCGGGCGCGGACGATATGCAGGCCGACGACGACGTCTTTGAGGTCTACACCGATCCCGATGCCTTTGCTGCCGTGTCCGAGGCCCTGGAGCAGAAGGGCTACACCTTCCTGGAGGCCGGCGTGCAGATGGTGCCCCAGAACTATGTGAAGCTCACCGACGAGGGCGATATCAAGAACATGGAGAAGCTCATCGACCTGCTGGAGGAGAACGACGACGTGCAGAACGTCTACCACAACTGGGAGCAGGACTGAGTTCAAAAAAGAGGCGGAGCCTCTTTTTTGAGAGAGTTGACACAAAAATCCCCCCTCAATTTCTTACGAAATGGTCGGGGGAATTTTTGCGAGAAGAATGTTTGGGGTCGGCAAAGCCGCCCCAAACATAGATTCCGTTTTCTTTCGCCGCCTGCGGGCGGCAAAACTCCTTGCAGGAGGGCTGAAAAGGCCCCCGCCGAGAACTGCTCCGTGTCATAGGGACACGAAGTGAACCTCCCCTAATGGGGTAATATCGATACGGTAAAAGACTATAGCTGCAAGTCATTATGAGGGCTTGCGGCTATAGTCTTTTTTCTTGTTGACGAA
>CALWYG010000151.1 GCA_944385695.1 uncultured Oscillospiraceae bacterium
AGGCGGTTCTCCTCCGCCTTGGAGACGGTCCTCCCCCGCTCCTCCAGATACTTCTTCACATAGCCGAAGGCGGTCTTCTCCGCCACGGTGCCGATGGTCCCCGCCCGGAACACATGGGTCTGGCCAAAGAGCTCAAAGGTATACCGGTGGGCGCTGGACTGGTACTCGCCGGAAAAGTTCAGGTCGATGTCGGGCACCTTGTCGCCGCCGAAGCCCAGGAACGTCTCGAAGGGGATGTTGAAGCCGTCCTTCACATATTTGGCCCCGCAGATGGGGCAGTTGGCATCGGGCATGTCCGCCCCACAGCCGTAGGGGTGGGCGGGGTCCTGGGCGTAGTCAAAGTCGGTGTGCTTGCAGTTGGGGCAGCGGTAGTGGGCAGGCAGGGAATTTACTTCCGTAATGCCCGACATGAAGGCCACCAGCGACGAACCCACCGATCCACGGGAGCCTACCAGGTAGCCGTGCTCCAGGGAGTTCTGCACCAGCTTCTGGGCGGACATGTAGATGACGTCATATTTACACCGGATGATGTCGCCCAGCTCCACGTTGATGCGGTCCACCACGATCTGGGGCGGCTCCTCGCCGTAAAGCTCATGGGCTTTCCCCCACACCAGGCGCTTGAGTTCTCCGTCGGAGTCCTCCAGCTTGGGGGCAAACAGGCACTGGGGCAGGGGCTCGATGGGGTCGCACCAGTCGGCAATGAGATTGGTGTTCTTCACCACCACCTCATAGGCCTTTTCCTTTCCCAGGTAGGAGAACTCCCGGAGCATTTCGTCTGTGGTTTTGAAGTAGATGGGCAGGGGCTCATCCGCATCCTCAAAGCCCTTAGAGGCCAGGAGGATATGCCGGTAGATCTCGTCCTCCGGGTCCAGGAAGTGGACGTCTCCCGTGGCGCACACGGGCTTGCCCAGCTCCTCCCCCAGCCGGACGATGGTGCGGTTAAACTCCCGCAGCTCCTCCTCGCCCTTGACCATGCCCTTGCGGAGCATGAACATGTTGTTGCAGATGGGCTGGATCTCCAGATAGTCGTACCAGGAGGCAATGCGCTTAAGCTCCTCCCAGTCCTTTCCGTCCACCACGGCTTTAAAGAGCTCTCCCGCCTCACAGGCCGAGCCGATGATGAGTCCCTCCCGGTTCTCATTGATGAGGGACTTGGGCATAATGGGCACCCGCTTGAAGTGCTCCAAGTGGGACAGGGAGATGAGCTTATAGAGATTCCGAAGCCCCGTCTGGTTCTTGGCCAGGACAATGAGGTGCTTGGGCTGGCGGCGGGCCTTGCCGCCCTTCCGGAGCTTGGGCATATAGGGGTTGATGTCGCTGAGTTTATGTAATCCCATCTCCTCCATCATGCGGAAGAAGGGGGGCAGCATATAGGCCACGGTGGCTGCATCGTCACTGGCCCGGTGGTGGTTAAAGGCGGGCAGCTTCAGGTGGTCGGCCACAATGTCCAGCTTATACTTGCCCAGGTCGGGCAGCAGGTTCTGGGCCAGGATCAAGCTGTCCACGGAAGGATTATGGAAGCTCAGGCCGTATTTCCGGCAGCCCGCTGCAATAAAGCCCATATCAAAATCGGCGTTGTGGGCGGCCAGAGGCCGGTCTCCCGCAAAGGCTAGGAAGGCCTCCAGGGCCTCCTTCTGGGAGGGGGCCCCCTCCAGCATTTCATCCGTGATGCCGGTGAGGCGGATAATCTCCGGGGAGAGCAGCCGCCCCGGGGAGACGAAGGTATTGAAGGTGTCGGTGATCTCCCCGTGTTTCAGTACCACCGCACCGATTTCGATGATGACCTCATACTTTTTGTTGAGGCCGGTGGTCTCAATGTCAAAGCAGACGATTTCGTCGTCAAAGGAGGCGTCCGTCTCTCCGTGGACCACCACCCGGTCGTCCACGTCGTTGATGAAATAGGCCTCCACGCCGTAGAGAAGCTTGATGTTTTTGGCGGAGTGCCAGGCGTCGGGGAAGGACTGGGCCACCCCGTGGTCGGTGATGGCGATGGCCTTATGGCCCCAGCCCTGGGCCCGCTTCACCACGTTCTTGTCCGGGCCCAGCTTTGGGCCCACCGCGGTGAGGGCGTCCATGGAGGACATGGTGGTGTGGAGGTGGAGCTCCACCCGCTTTTCCGGCGCGGTGTCCTCCTTCATCTTCTTCTCCGCCGTGGTGACGGCGGTGGGCTCCAGCACCATGTCCCCATAGAAACGGTCCAAATTCAGCCGCCCCTGGATTTTCAAGTGCATACCGCTCTTAACCCCGTCCACCAGGGGCTTGGCTTCCTCCGCCTGGGGGAAGAACTTGCTCACCCGGATGGAGCCGGTGTAGTCGGTAATGTCAAAGGCCACCACCCAGGAGTTGCGCTTTTTCAGCTCCCGGTTGTCCACGGCGAATACGTCGCCCTCCACCACCACCATGCCCATGTCCAGCTCCAGTTCTTCAATGGGCGTGGTTGCCTTGGTGATGGGGCGGCCGAAGATAGCCTTTCCCTGGCTCTTGCCGCCGCCCCCCTTGGTGGGCGCGGGAGCCGCAACCGGGTGGGCACTCTTCTTCATGGCCGCCCGGCGGATGGCCTCAGTGCGGGCAAAGGGGTCCTCCTCCTTTTGTTCGGGAACCGGAGAAACCGGCTGCTGGGGCTTGTCCCCTTGGGCCGGCTGGACAACAGGCTGGGGTGCCTGAGCCGGGGCGGCCTGAATTTTCACGCTGTTCAGGGCGTAGCAGCGGCACACGGCCTCCTCCGCCTGGGCAATGAGATTGGCCCCCGCTCCCTGGGCTCCCTCCACCAGGATCTTGGCGCTTCGGCTCTGCTTATCAATGGCCGCAGACACAATGAGCCAGCCCTCCACTCCGGCGGACAGCTCCGTCCACTGGCGCAGGGCGGCAAACATCTGCAAAAACGGGATTTTCTTGGACATGACGTTAACTCTCCTTGGAATTGCGCCCGGGCTCTCCCGGGGAAACTGCCCCAGGAAGAAGTTCCGCCTCCCGTGGGAGGCGGAATCCAAAAAAGGCAGGCTTTTGGGTTACAGGGTGTCAATCAGGGCAAAGAGCTCATCCACCAACCGGTCCTGGGGGACCTTCTTGATGATCTCGCCCTTCTTAAAGAGCAGTCCCTCCCCCACGCCGCCGGCAATGCCGCAGTCGGCAGCGGAGGCTTCACCAGGACCGTTGACCGCACAGCCCATGACCGCCACGGTGATGGGCTTGTCCACGGACTTCAGCCGCTGCTCCACTTCTCCGGCCAGAGCGATCAGGTCAATGCGGGTGCGGCCGCAGGTGGGGCAGGATACCAGCTCCGCCCCCTCCCGGCGGATGCCCACCGCCTTCAAAATGTCCCGGGCGGCGTAGACCTCCTCCACCGGGTCAGCCGACAGGGACACCCGCATGGTGTCGCCAATGCCCAGGGCCAGAAGTCCCCCGATGCCCACAGCGGACTTGAGGGTGCCTATACGGACGGTGCCCGCTTCGGTGACGCCGATATGTAAAGGATAATCACTTTCCTGTGACATGATCTGGTAGGCTTTCATGGTCATAGGTACGCTGGAGGATTTTAATGACACACAGATGTCGTCAAAGTCAAACTTGTTGAGCAGCTTGATATGGCCAAAGGCGGACTCCACCATAGCCTCTGGGCACACCCCGCCGTATTTGGCCAGCAGCGGCTTTTCCAGGGAGCCGCCGTTGACCCCGATGCGGATGGGAATGTTCTTTTGACGGCAGGCGTCGGCCACCGCCTTCACCCGGTCCTCTCCGCCGATGTTGCCGGGGTTAATGCGCACCTTATCCGCCCCGGCGGCAATGGCCTCCAGGGCCAGCTTATAGTCAAAGTGAATGT
Organism: uncultured Oscillospiraceae bacterium; assembly: GCA_944385695.1. Lineage (GTDB taxonomy): Bacteria > Bacillota > Clostridia > Oscillospirales > Oscillospiraceae > Lawsonibacter. The sequence goes on from CALWYG010000151.1 coordinate 3,821, forward strand.
CCACCACCAGGGGGATGGGACACTGCTCCTTGATCTTGCCCACCGCCCGGGCGGCGTCCATGTCCGGCACCGCCACCCGCACAATGTCACATCCGGCAGCGGCCAGCTCCCGGATCTGCTTGAGGGTCGCCTCCACATCGTCGGTGCGGGTGTTGGTCATGGACTGAATGGATACGGGCGCGCCGCCGCCCACGGCCACGCTTCCCACATGGATCTGCTTTGTCACAGGGACTCCCCCTTATTTATTTTCCAAACAATTTTCCAATGTCACTGAAGGTGACCACCAGCATAAGCCCCATGAGCATGGCCAAACCTGCCATATGCACATAGCCCTCATACTTCGGGTCAATTTTTCGCTTGAACAGGGCATTCAAAATGCCGTTGAGCACCAGGAAGAACACCCGCCCCCCGTCCAGCGCAGGCAGGGGCAGCAGGTTCATCACCGCCAGGTTGACGGCAATCAGCCCGGCGAAATTGGCCATATTGATGGCCGCAGCCAGGGGTGTGGGAGAATATTCCGGATTGCTGCCCACCTCGGTCATCACATCCACAATTCCCACTGGGCCAGACAGGTCCCGAAGGCCCACCGCTCCGGAGAGCAGGTCGCCCAGGCTGATCCACACCAGGCGTACGTTATCCAGCGCCGCGTACCAGCCAAAGAGCAGCTTGTTGCCCAGCGTTCCAGGCAGCACCTCCGCCCCGATGGACAATCCCCGCAGGTAGGTGGTGTTCCCCTCCTCGTCGGTTTTCTCCTGAATGGGCATATAGACATCTTTCAGGACGATGCGCTCGCCGTCCCGCTCCACCACCCAGTCCACGCTGTCGCCGGCCCGGCTGAGGAAGAAGGAGAGGTTGCTGTACCCATACATTTTGTGGCCGTCGATGGAAATTACCTGGTCTCCCGCCTGCAGTCCGCAGTCCTCCAGGCCATACCCTTCCATAATTCCATTGATCTTCGGCATAGTGAAAGCGGAAAACTGGGCGTAGATCACCAAAAAAATAATGACGCCTGTGAGGAAGTTCATGGCAGCTCCCGCGCACAGGATAATCAGCTTTTTCCATCCCGCCGCCTTGCCGAAGGAACGAGGATCGGCAGAGTCATCATCCTCCCCCTCCATGGCACAATACCCGCCGATTGGGAATGCTCTAAGGCTGTAAAGGGTTTCTCCCTTCTGCCGTTGAACAATCGCAGGGCCCATGCCCACAGCGAATTCGTTGACCTTTACCCCCAGCAGCTTCGCACTGGCAAAATGACCCAGCTCATGGGTGGCGATGAGTACGCCGAAAATCAGGATTGCAAGGATTACATACAGCATTGGCAGCCTCCAAAAAACAGCTCAGATCCATCGGGCCAGCCGTCAGCGGACGGCCTCCCGGGCGGCAGCGTCCGCCTCCAGAATGTCGCTCAGTGTGGGGTCCTGTACCACAGGGACCCGGTCCATGGCCCGGGCAACCCGGTCGGCAATATCCAAAAAGCCGATCTCACCGGCCAGGAACTGTGCCACCGCCGCCTCATTGGCTCCATTGAGGATGGCTCCTGCGGTCCCTCCGGTCTTTGCCGCCTCCAAAGCCAGGGCCAGACACCGGAACGTCTCCAGATCCGGACTTCCAAAGCTCAGCGTTCCGCAGTTCCACAGGTCCAGGGGCGTGGTGGCGGTACTGGCCACCCGTTTGGGCCAGGTTAGGGCATATTGGATAGGCAGTCGCATATCCGGAGCCCCCAACTGGGCAATCATGGCATTATCACAGTATTCCACCAGGGAGTGGATAATACTCTCCCGGTGAATCACCACAGAAATTTTCTCCACGGGCATGTGATAGAGGTGCATGGCCTCCATGACCTCCAGGCCCTTATTCATCAGCGTGGCGGAATCCACGGTGATCTTCGCCCCCATGGACCAGTTGGGATGGCGCAAGGCATCTTCCCTTGTCATTCCTTGCAGCTCTTCTGTTTTCTTGCCGTAGAAGGGCCCCCCGGAGCAGGTGAGGATCAGGCGCTTTACCTCTCCCCTGTCCCGGTTCCCCTCCAGCGACTGGAACAGCGCGGAATGCTCTGAGTCCACGGGCAAAATCCGGGATCCGTAGTCCTTGGCCTCTTCCAGCACCAGGGGACCGGCACACACCAGGGTCTCCTTGTTGGCCAGGGCAATCCGTTTGCCCTCCCGGATGGCGGCCAGCGTGGGCCGCAGGCCGACCATTCCCACCAGAGAGGCGATGGCAGTGTCGGCACTGGAGATGGTGGCAGCTTCAATCAGCCCGCCCATCCCGGACAGCACCCGCACATTGGTATCCGCCAGACGAACCCGCAGATCAGCTGCCGCCTTCTCGTCCGCCAGAACGGCCAGCTCCGGCTTAAACTGCCGGGCCTGCTCCTCCATAAGCTTCACACTGGAGTTGGCGGCCAGGGCCACCGCCTCCATGCCGCAGGCGGCAATCACCTCTAATGACTGCCGCCCGATGGAACCTGTGGAACCTAAAATTGTAATACGTTTACTGATTTCCATAATCAATTACCTTCGTAACAGTTTCCATAGCAATTCCCGCACCGGTTTAAAAGGCGGGGATCAGCTCCACCAGAATGAGCAGCAGGGGGGCCGCAAAGGTCATGGAATCAAACCGGTCCAGCATTCCTCCGTGACCCGGCAGGAGGTTTCCATAATCTTTGATGCCGAACTGCCGCTTAATGAGGGAGAAGGACAGATCTCCCAGTTCGGTCACTCCGCTGCCCAGAAGGCCGTACACTGCCATAATGGGCAGCGAGACCTCCATACCCGCAAACCGCTGCAGAATGACGCCATACAGCAGAAGAAATACTCCGCCGGACAAGATACCGCCGATGTATCCCTCCAGGGACTTGTTGGGGCTCACCTTGGTAATGCCCCGGTGCTTTCCCAAAAAGACTCCCGCAAAATAGGCTCCGGCGTCCGTAAGGAAGGCACAGATCACAGGCAGCAGCACCAAATAGCGGCCATGCTCCATTCCCTTCAGCAATACCAGGGCCGACAGGGCCAGCGGAATCATCAGCCCGCCGAAAAAGCATACCAGAACATCTTCAAACCGCACCGCCCGCTCCTCGTCATAGAGACGGATGGCGATATAGAAGATGGTCACCACCAGAAGCAGTGCCGCCAGCTGGGTCACCACCAGCCCATACCCCAGCAGACAGCCAATGGGAATGGCAGCGGCGGCCAAGGCGGTGTAAAAATACATTCCATTGTGATGGGCAACCTTTGTGGCCCGCAGGAGTTCAAAGGAGGCCATGGCGCTAATGGCAGAAATCAGCACGGCCAGCCACACAGGCGGCAGGAAAAACAGCACCACAAAAAACAGCGGAGCCAGCACCACTGCCACAACAATCCGTGTTACCAACTCATACACCTCCAAACCGGCGGCTGCGGTGCTGATAGGCCGCAATGGCCTTGTGCAGCTCCTCTTTGGAGAAGTCCGGCCAGAGCACGTCGGTGAAGTAGAATTCCGCATAGGCGGACTGCCACAGCAAGAAATTGGAAAGGCGAAGCTCGCCGCTGGGCCGGATCACCAGATCCGGATCGGGGACTCCCTTGGAAAACAGGTACTGTCCAAACTGCTCCTGGGTCAGGTGATTGGGGTCGGCCTTGCCCTCTGCGCAGTCTTTGGCATAGGCCATAGCCCCCCGCATGAGTTCATCCCGTCCCCCATAGTTGAGGCAGATGTTCACCTGGCAGCCCTCATAGTGCTTGGAGATTTCCCGGGTGCGCTGGCACAGCTCCCGCAGCTCCGGGGTCAGGGGGGATAAATCTCCAAAAAACTCCATCTTTACCTTGTCCCGCTCCATCTGGCCGATGGCCTCCAGCAGGTACTTTTTCAAAAGGCCCATGATGGCGGAGACCTCTTCCGCCGGCCGCTTCCAATTCTCCGTGGAAAAGGCGTAGACAGTGAGGTAGTCAAGGCCAATCTCTTTACAGTAAGTGGCAATGCTGCGGAAGGTCTCCGCCCCGGCTGCATGGCCGGCGGTACGGGGCAGCCCCCGCTTTTTGGCCCAGCGGCCGTTGCCGTCCATGATGATGGCAATGTGCCGGGGGAGCTTGGTAAAGTCCACCTCAGCGCTGGGCTGCTCTTTTCTTCTAAACAGAGGCATACGGTCTCATCCTTACACTTCAAAATACAGAATGCAGAACACATGGTATTCCACATTCTGTATTTCTCGTCATTCTATGTTGGATTACGGCCGGGGCTTACACGGCCATCAGTTCATTTTCCTTCTTGCCGGTGAGCTCATCAATGTCCTTACACCGCTTATCGGTGAGCTCCTGGATCTCCTTCTCCAGATTCTTCTGGTCATCCTCGGTGATCTCGGAGTTCTTCTTCATTTTTTTGAAATCCTCCATGGCGTCCCGGCGGATGTTGCGCAGGGCAACCTTGCCCTCTTCGCCATACTTGCGTACCTGCTTGGTCAGGTCTTTACGGCGCTCCTCGGTGAGCTGAGGGAAGGCCAGGCGGACCACACGGCCGTCATTCTGGGGGTTGATGCCCAGATCAGAGGTCTGAATCGCCTTCTCAATGGCCTTGAGCAGGGTACCGTCCCAGGGCTGGATCACCAGAGTGCGGGGATCCGGGGAAGAGATGGCCGCCACCTGGTTCAGGGGGGTCGGGGTCCCGTAGTACTCCACCATAATGCGGTCCAGCACGCCGGCATTGGCTCGGCCAGCACGGACAGAGGCAAAATTGGCCTTAACCACGTCAATGGTCTTCAGCATCTTCTGGTCATATGCTTTCATCTCGGGGCTCATATGCTCTACTTCCTTTCCGTTTCTGTTTCAGCAGCCCTTCAGCCGCCCACGATGGTGCCGATCTCCTCTCCCATGATGGCCCGGAGAATGTTCTCGGGGTCCTTCAGGGCAAAGAGGAGGACGGGAATCTTGTTATCCATAGACAGGGAGGTGGCGGTGGAATCCATCACAGCCAGGTGCTGGGCCAGCACCTCATCATAGGTGATCTTGCTGTACTTCACCGCGCTGGGGTCCTTCTTGGGATCGGCGGAGTAGACGCCGTCCACATTCTTGGCCAGCAGAATCACATCCGCGTCAATCTCCGCAGCCCGGAGCACCGCGGCGGTATCGGTGGAGAAGAAAGGATTGCCGGTGCCACAGCCGAAGATGACCACGCGGCCCTTCTCCAGGTGGCGGATGGCACGGGAACGGATATAGGGCTCAGCCATGGCCCGCATTTCCACGGCGGTCTGAACCCGGACCTCCACGCCCTTCTGCTCCAGCACATCAGCCACGGCCAGGGCATTGATGGCGGTGGCCAGCATACCCATGTGGTCGGCCCGGACGCGCTCCATCCGGTCGCCGCCGTCCTTCACGCCGCGCCAGAAGTTTCCGCCGCCCACCACAATGCCGACCTGGACGCCCAGGTCCACGCATTTGCTCACTACATCACAGACACTGCCAATAACATTAAAATCAAGGCCCCGGGATGCTTCCCCCGCCAGGGCCTCGCCGCTGATCTTTAACAATACGCGTTTATACTTTGGTGCCATAGGTACCACTCCTGTCATTTTTCTTGTCCCCTATTTTAATATAATTCTCTCCGTTTGCATAGGGGGAAAGTCAAAGTTTTTCAAATTGTCCACATTTTCCTTCTGCGGGAAAAACTAAAATCAAGGGGTTGCATTTTTTCCGGGCAGAGCGTATAATACGAGCGAACAACTGGATAGAATGTCTTCAGGGCGGGGTGAAATTCCCCACTGGCGGTATAGTCCGCGACCGGGTGCAGATTCTGCACCCGCTGACTCGGTGAAACTCCGGGACCAACGGTTATAGTCCGGATGGAAGAAGATGTGTTAGACAATTCACGCGCATGTTTGCGCGTGCGTGCGCACCTCCTTAATTGTTTTGACACCTGGAAGGCATGGCTTTCCGGGTGTATCAAACCAAATAAGGAGTGTTTTTTTATGTCCAACCCAATCGCAGCCACCACCCACGCCTCCAGCCACACCCGGGCCAGAAATCTGGCCGTCACCGCCATGTTGTCCGCGGTGGCCTTCATGCTCATGTTCCTGGACTTCCCCATCCCCTTCCTCATCCCCTCCTTCGTACAGATGGACTTCTCTGAGCTGCCCGCCTTGCTGGCTTCCTTCAGTCTTGGCCCCGTATACGGCGTAATGGTCTGTCTGGTGAAAAACCTCATTCACCTGACCATTACCTCCACCGGCGGCGCGGGAGAGCTGTGCAATTTCCTGCTGGGCGCCTGCTTCGTCTTCCCCGCCGGCTACATCTACCAGCACATGAAGTCCCGGAAGGGCGCCCTGGTGGGTGCTCTGGTGGGCGCAGTCATCATGGCTGTCCTGTCCGTGCCTCTGAACTACTACATCTCCTACCCCATCTACACCAAGTTCATGCCCATCGACGCCATCCTGAACATGTATCGGGAGATCCGTCCCACCTCCGGCGGCCTGCTGGAGTGCCTGATCCTCTTCAACGCCCCCTTCACTCTGGTCAAGGGCCTGCTGACCACCGCTTTTTGCTTCCTGGTCTATAAGCCCCTGTCCCCCATTCTCCACGGCAATAACCACTGAGCGCAATGGTTTCAAAGCGAGGCAGATCACTCTGCCTCGCTTTTTTGCGCTCATTTGACCAGAAGCTTTGTCAATGTCTCCAGTCCCGCCTCCAGTCTCTCGCCATCCAGGCCCGGATAGCTGACCACCAGGGTGTGGGCACCAGCCCGCCCTGGTACGCGCTCGTACTGGGTGAGGAAGGATAGGCGAATTCCCTTTTCCCGGGCCGCTGCCTCCAGGCGGGCATCCTCCAGACTGGTATCCAGCTGCAGAAGGAAGTGAAGCCCCGCCTCCTCCCCCATCACCCGGCACCGCCCGGCC
>CALWYG010000152.1 GCA_944385695.1 uncultured Oscillospiraceae bacterium
ACCCGCCGTATACCTGGGGCTTTAAAATACCAATGTAAGGCAGGTTGCGGTATTTTTCCGCGTAATCCAGTCCGTAGCCCACCACAAAGGCATCGGGGATGGTAAAGCCGGAGTAGTGGACCTCCACAGGCTTCACACGGCGATCGGGCTTATCCAAAAGGGTGCACAGCCGGATGGAGGCGGGGTGGCGGTGCTCCAAAATTTTCAGCAGGTAGCTCAGGGTGTTGCCGCTGTCCAGAATATCCTCCACCACGATGATGTGGCGGCCGGTGATGTCCTCGGACAGGTCCTTGGTGATCTGTACCTGACCGCTGGAGGTGGTTCCGCTTCCGTAAGAAGAAACGGACATAAAATCCAGAGTGCAGGGCAGGTCAATGGCACGGCACAGGTCGGCCATAAAAATAAAGGAGCCCCGGAGCACGCTGATGAGCATAACCTCCTTGCCCTGGTAGTCCCGTTCGATCTCCCGGGCAATCTCCGCCACCCGGGTCTTCAACTGTTCCTCGCTAAAAAGAATCTCCTGAATATCCTGTTCCAACATATGCGCCTTCATTCCTTTCCATTATCTCTCACTTCAAAAGGGAAAAAACACTAACTTAAGGGTTCTACGGTAATATGCCAGGCACCCTGCCCGTTCAGGGCGGAGAAAGCCCGGTCCGGGCCCAGCCCGGCTACGGCGGCTACCGCGCCGCCGCACTCAAAAACAGGAAGTGAATCCCGCTGAAAGCGGGGAAGCTTTTCCTGGATCATCCATTTTTTTACACTTTTACCCAGCCTCCTGGGAGGGGTAAGCCGGTCTCCGGTGCGCCGGGGGCGGACGGAGAGCAGAGCGGCGGCCTGACGGCTGAGCCAGAAGTCCCAGGGGCCCTGCGGCTGTCCCTCGTAAGTCTGGGCCTGGCAGGAAATGCGCCAGGAGCCGGTCTCCAACGTACCAGGGAGTGGAAGCAGGCCTGGCTCCAGAGGGATAGGTCCCAGTCTGGAGACAAGCAAAAGACGGTCGTAGCACCGCCGGGCGGTGCAGCTGTGGGGAAGGTGGACCTGAGCGGAGGGATCGTCCTCCCGGCACAGGTTCCAAATGGCGGTAAGATGGGTGCTGCCGCAATTTTGATCCCCGTCCCACAGTTTGCCCAACAAACAGCGGATCGCACGAAAAGCAATGGGAACGGGGGCCTGGGCCAGCAGGGCGGCCTGGATGGACAGACCATCTTCCTCCGTGCGGGCATGACTGGCCAGCTCCTGTGCCTGGTCAATTAAAAAGGCCTCGTCCGAGCGAAGCAGGGCAGCGGTTTGTGTCATGCGCGAGAGGAAACCGGGAGAGATGTCCTCCAGCACCGGAATCACCTGGTGGCGGATGCGGTTTCTGGTGTAGTTGTCATCCTGGTTGGAGCTGTCCTCCATGTGGGGCAGAGCGTAGTGAAAGAGATAGTCTTCCACCTCGCGGCGGGTCGTGGTGAGCAGAGGGCGTATGAGGTTGTCCCGCCGCGGGGCAATTCCCCCCAGTCCCCGCAGGCCGCTGCCCCGGGCCAGACGGAAGAGAATGGTCTCCGCATTGTCGTTGGCAGTGTGTGCGGTGGCGATGAGGTCGGCGCCTGCCTGTTGGGCAGCTTCCAGCAGGAAGGAATAGCGCATCTCCCGGGCAGCCTCCTCCAGTCCCATGCCCCAGAGTTTCGCCTGGGCCGCCACATCCCCTTGACCGGTGTAAAGATGCACCGGGGGGAGCAGAGAGCCATCGGTTACCCGCTGGGGACCACAGCAAAGGGCGACGAATTGTTCCACAAAACGGGCGTCCCGGCGGGGCTCCTCTCCGCGAAGCTGGTGATCAACGGGGGCGGCGGAGAGGGTGAAGGGGAGCTGTTCCCGCAGGTGATACAGCGCGTGAAGCAGGCAGATGGAATCTGCTCCTCCGGACACTGCGCACAGTACATGACTGCCCCGGGGAATGAGGGACAGCTCCCGGATATAGGTCTCCATGGACTTGAGCATACGGGCCTCCTTAGCATACGCGAGATGAACAGGAAGAACACCGGGACATCTGCGTTGGGATGGTCCGCTTCTGCCTGAATGAGGAGAGGTCAGAACTCGCTGTGCTGCCACTCCATGTCGTTGAAGGTGGTAAATTCCGGCTGCCACTGGAGCTGAACCGTGCCGGTCTCGCCATGGCGGTTTTTTGCGATGATACACTCAGCCAGGTTGGGGTTTTCCGTATCCCGGTTGTAGTAGCCCTCCCGGTAGAGGAAGAGGACGATATCCGCGTCCTGCTCGATGGCGCCCGACTCACGTAGGTCGGAGAGCATGGGCCGCTTGTCGGTACGACTCTCGTTGGCACGGGAGAGCTGACTGAGGCACAGTACCGGAACATTCAGTTCCTTGGCCATGATCTTTAGGGAGCGGGAGATGTCGGAGACGATCTGCTGGCGGTTTTCCCCAGAACGGTTGCTCTTGCCGCCGGCGGACTGCATAAGCTGCAGGTAGTCGATGACCACAAGTCCCAAATTTTCCACCCGTCGGCACTTGGCATTGATGTCGGCCACGGTGACGGAGGAGTCATCATCGATGAGGATCATGGAGCGGTTGAGGGAGTCGGCAGCCGCTGCCACACTCTCCCAGTCCTCCTCTGTGAGCTTGCCGGTGACCAGCTTTTTGTTGTCCACAAAGCACTCGCTGGAGATAAGGCGCAGTGCCAACTGCTCCCGGCTCATTTCCAAGGAGAAAAAGGCCACATTTTTGCCCGACTTTTTGCCCGCATCCAGCAGAATGTTCAAGGCCATGGAGGTCTTACCCATGCCGGGGCGGGCAGCCAGAAGAATGAGGTCGGACTTATTAAGTCCGGAGATGGCCCGGTCCAGATCGCGAAGACCGGTGGACAGGCCGGGGATGGCTGCATCGCTGGCAGCCAGTTCGCCGAGCCGGTCGTATACGTCGATCAGGACCGTGGAGATGGGCGTCAGCCCCCGGGCCGAGCGGCCCTGGCGGATGGCAAAGATCCGCTGCTCCGCCCGGTCCAGAATGATCTGGCCGGTGTCCGTGCCCTGTTGGACCATGGCAGTGAGCTCACCGGCCACCTCAGCCACCTGGCGCAGCAGGCTTTTGTCCTTGAGAATCTCAATGTATTCCTTCACATTGGCCGCGGTGGGGGTGGTGTCCATGAGCTGAAGCAGGTAATTGCGGGAATTATTCTCATCATAATACCCATTTTGCTTCATATGCTCCAGCACCGTGACCGGGTCGATGGTGAGGGAGTAGTTGAACATGGAGTAGATGGTTTCGTAAATCTCCACGTTCTGCTGCAGATAAAAGTCCTCCGGGCGCAGCTTATCGATGACCTCCGGCACACACCGGGGGTCAATGAGCATAGAGCCCAGCACGGCCTGCTCCGCTTCTACCGAGTGGGGCAGCTGCTTGAGCAGAAGTTCTTCAGCACCCAGAGCCATAGTTTCACCTGCTTTTCAATCTAGAATTTAGATCTGGCAATCAGGCCTCGGTCACCATCACGTTGACGGTGCCCACTACCTCGTAGCCCAGCTTGGCCTTGATCTGGTAACCGCCGCAGGCTTTGATGGGCTCGTCCAGCACCAGCTTGGCCTTGGCGATGGTAACCCCGTGCTGGGCGGCCAGCGCCTCGGAGACCTCCTTGGCGGTAACAGCGCCGAACAGGCGTCCGCCCTCACCGGCCTTGGCGGCAATCTTGACCATCAGACCCTCCAGCTTCTTGGCGGTGGCTTCGGCCTCGGCCTTCTCTGCAGCCTCCTGGGCCTTGCGGGCCTTCTCCTGCTGCTTCATGGTGTTCAGATTTTCCGCGGTGGCGATGACTGCCAGCTTTTTAGGCAGGAGGAAGTTGCGGGCGTAGCCGTCGGATACCTCCACCAGCTGGCCCTTCTTGCCCTGGCCGCGTACATCCTGCTGTAAAATAACTTTCATAATAATACCTCCAAATAAAAGAATATAGCGATCCCAGTGGATCATGGAAAAATCAAATGAAAATCAGGCCTCCAGATACCGGTCAATGGCCCGGCACAGCTCCTGAGCAACCTGATCGATGGGCTTGCCCGTCACCTGGCCGCCGGCCGCTGCGGCGTTGCCGCCGCCGCCCAGCTGCTCCAGAATGACTTGGACGTTGGTATCTCCCATGGAACGGGCGGAGATGTTCACCCGCTCTCCGTCCTGAGAGAGGACGAGGGAGGTGTCGATGCCGATGATATTGAGCAGCTCGTCGGCGGCCTGGGCAGCGGTTACCCGGCTGACAGGCTTGTCCGCCACGGCGATGGCCATGTGCTCCCGATAGAGCTTGGCGTTTTGAATGATGGCGTATTTGGCAATAGTCCCCGCCAGGTCGTTCTGGAAGAGCTTTTTGACCTCGGCGGTGTCCGCGCCGGAGCGGCGCAGGAAGGCGGCAGCCTCAAAAGTGCGCCCGCCGGTGCGCATGGTAAAGTTCTTGGTGTCCAGCACGATGCCTGCCAGCAGGGCCTCCGCCTCAGCCCGAAGGAGATGGTTGGGCTCGATGATATACTGCAGCAGCTCTGTGACAAGCTCCGAGGCAGAAGAGGCGTAGGGCTCATGGTAGTTGAGGGCCGCGCCTTCGATATAGGTGGCAGCCCGGCGGTGGTGGTCGATCACAGCCACACGGTTGCAGGACTGGAGCAGCTCGGGGGACTGCACCTGTTCCGGGCGGTTGGTGTCCACCACCACGGCCAGAGAGCGGGTATCAGCGATGAGCAGCGCGTCCTGGGAAGAGAGAAACGCATCGTGGTACTCGGGCAGCTGGGAGAGCTTGTCAATAAGCTCCTGGGCGGGGGTAGTGCCCGGGTCCCGGATGATGTGGGCGGGGACTCCGTTTTTCCGGCACAGGGCACATACGCCGGCGGCAGCGCCCAGAGAATCGTTGTCCGGGGACTTGTGGCCCATGATGAAGACCTGGGAGGAGGCGGAGACCAGGGAAGAGAGGGCGTTGGCCATGACACGGCTTTTCACCTTGGTGCGCTTTTCCGTCTCCTTGGAGCGGCCGCCGTAAAATTCAAAGGTGAATTTGTTGCGGATGACCGCCTGATCGCCGCCCCGGGACAGAGCCATATCGATGGAGAGATTGGCGAAGTTCAGCAGTTCCTGATAGCTGTCCCCGTCCTTGCCGATGCCGATGGACAGGGAGGCGTTGATGCCGCTGGGGTTGACCACCTGGTGGATGGCGTCCAGAATGTCAAATTTAGACTCCACGAATTTGGTCAGATACTGCTCCTCAAAAATGAAGAGGTAGCGTTCCCGCTGATACCGGCGCAGCAATCCGCCGGTCTGGGCCACCCAGGCGTCCAGGCGGTTGTCAATCTCCAGGGCGATGTTGGAGCGCTCGTTGTCGGTGAGGTTTTTGGTAAGGTCCTCATAGTTGTCAATGAGCAGCACCGCCGCCACCGGGCGGGTGGCGGTGTACTGGTCCCGAACCAGACAGAACTCCGTGACATCCACCCAGTAGGTGGTGGCCAGGAACCCGCCGGTGCGTCCGCCGGTGCGGACCAGATGGCCGAAGACCAAAAAGCGCCGGCTTCCATAGGTAACCTCGGTGGGGCACTCACTTTTGCCCTCCATCAGCCAGCGGGTATCGAAGTCGGGAATGAGGGCGGACAGCTTGGCATCAAAGAGATGCTCCCGCTGACCGGTCAGCTCCAGAAAGCGGTTGTTGGTCCAGACGATGTCGTCACTCTCCGGGCGAAAGAGGACCATGGGCAGGGGAGAATTTACCATGGTGTCCTTGGTGGCGGTGTCCACCGTTCCGGTGAAACTGTCCAGATATTTGTTCAGCTCTTTCCGCCGGCGGTGGGCACTCTCCCGGCTATAGAGCCCCAGACCGGCGATAATGACCAGCTCTGCCGCCGCCAGCACCCAGGAATAGAAGCCTGAGAGCAGGGCGAAGAGAATGAGACAGACAAAGTACAGCCGAAAACTGGGCTGAAGCAGCTGATTAAGCTTGCGGTTCAAAACAATACCCCCTTGTTTCTTTTCGAGGGAATGGGACTACACAATAAAGGTATTTTATTATAGCAGATCATCCGCCAGAAAACAAGAGGGAGGGGGGAGGGTCCCTTTTCAAGATAAGTAGTGATGGATTAAACTCCGTCGGTTTCACTAAATAGTAGGCTTTAGCTTGCAAAAGGGCGGATTGTTGCATTCATTA
>CALWYG010000153.1 GCA_944385695.1 uncultured Oscillospiraceae bacterium
AGGCGCGCATGAGCTCCACCTTGCGCCCCTGATGGGCGCAGTGGAAGTAGAGGGCCCGGTCCACCCGCACCAAGGACAGGGGCAGGCAGTAGGGCGTATCCGTTCCGGTGTTCAAAGCCATCACACCATGGCTGCAACGGTCCATCAGCGCCAGGGAAAACGCCTCATCCCGGGCGCGGTCCTTTCGTCTCATCTCCATGTTATGTCTCCTCCTGCTTTTCCAGCAGCTTGGTGACTGCCAGGTAGAACTTGCCCGGGTCGGCCCGGAAGACCTTGCCCCAGGCGTCGGCCTGGGCGGGGGTGGGGGAGAAGAGCTCCATGCGCAGCAGAGGGGTCTCCGTGTCGTTCAGGGTCAGATGGAGAATGGCGGTCCCGTCGGGGTTGCCGGTGACCTTGGACTGCACCTGTGCCTCCCGGCGCAGGGCGTCGTTGACCTTAACCAGATTCTCGTCGCAGTGCAGGCGTACCGAATAGGGCAGGCTGCTCTCACAGATCTGGCTGTTGCGCCGCCCCTTGTCCGTGATGGAGTAGCGCCCCTCCTCCTTGGACAGCTGCCCCGTGGCCACCATATGCTCCACCGCCTGAGTCAGGGAAAAATAATCCACCCCCGCATCGCACAGTGCCAGTTCAAACAGCTGCAAAAAGGTGATGGGGCCGGCGGTCCGGTCCATGATGTAGAGGACCAGCAGCTTCAAATCCAGCTCGTCCTGGATAAATCCGATGGCCATCAGGCACACGCTCCTTTCACGCTTTACTTTCTCAAGCTACTATTATATCCAAAAAAAAGAAAAAGGGCAAGCCCAGCCTGACCTGCCGGGGCACCAAAATTCGCCGTGCACATAAGATGGAATGGAAGCAAAATCCAAATGGGCGTTTACTTGCCCATAACCATCCAAATTTAGGAGGGAACGATATGCCAGAAAAGGTCGTGCCCGGCCCCGTGTGCGATGAGCGCAATATCCGGGAGGCCGTGTGCATACACACCAAGAAAATCTTTGATTCCTGCAAAGATGAAGATATAGCGCCTTATATACGCTAAGTGGCACGGAGAATATAGGTCAGCCGGAAGTCCCCGGGGCGTGTTTTTTTCTCTTTTTTGTACCAGACTTCGGCCAGTACTGACTTCAAAAGCTCATTTTTTCCGGCGGCATCGGATTTGTCGTAGGCGTCCAGGACAGCGCGGATCTTCTCAGCCAGAACGGCGGGGTTGGAGCATTGGGCCTCACGGAGGCTGCGCTCCAGCTCCACTGCTTTTTTGTCCAGCCCGGCCCGCTTGGCCTTGACCACCGCCATGCGTTCCCGAAACAGAGGGAGGTCATACTCGCCCAACTCCAGCAGTTCGTAGAGCCGGGACTTCTGCCGTTCCGTTCCGGCGATCTCGTTGCGGACCGCATCCAGGGCAGTCTCCAGCACCGTGGTCTCACGGCCGGGGATGTGTTCCGGCTGATCCACGGTCAGCCGCACCAGGGTGTCGGCAAGGTACTCCAGGATCTGGGTTTCTACCAGCTTGATCTGGGTGGAGGCGCAGCAGCCGGCTCGGGTACAGAGAAGGTAGGATGTTCCTTTCATCACCAGCCGCTGCATATTCTGGCCGCAGTTGGCGCACTTCACCAGGCCCACCAGGGGACTCTTCACAGTTCCGTCATGCTTTGGCAGCGTGTAGCGGGATTCCATCCTGGCCTGCACCTTGTCGTAGGTCTCCTGGTCAATGATAGCAGGGTGGAGGCCGTCTACAATGGTCCATTTTTCTCTGGGATTGTAGATGGTGATGTGCTTGACGTTGCCCTTTGCGCCTTTTCGGATGTGGGTCTTCTGGTCTCATACGATTTTCCCAGCAAAGGTGGGATTTCGCAAAATGTGGCGCACGCTGTTCCGGCTGAACTGCTCGGAGCGGTGGGGTTTTGCCCCCATGGCGTTGACGTGGTTGGCGATGGTCATCATCCCATAGCCTTGGAGATACAGGTCGTACATCATCCGCACAAACTTGGCTTCCGGCTCGTAGATCTCCAGAGTGGGCCTTTTGTCTACCGTTACATTACGGTACCCATAGGGGGCGTTGGCCACATAACAGCCATCCTGTATGCTCTGCTTCAGGCCACGCTGGAGACGCTTGTTGATGATCTTATACTCCCGGCGGGAAATAAAGGTTTTCAGCTCGGCGTATTCCTCATCGATCTCATCGGCCAGATCGTAGACCTTTTCCGGAGTGACGATCAGGGTACCCGATTCCCGGAAGGCGTCCAGGATGATTCCCTGGTCTCTCATCCGGCCGCGGGAGAGCCGGTCCAGATCCATGCAGAGGACGGCGTCGTATTTCTCGTCCTCCACGTCCTGGAGCAGCCGGAGCATTTGCGGCCGGGAGTAGAGAGATTCTCCACTGACCACCTCGGGATATTCCTCGATGATATGAAGCCCATGGGCGGCGGCGTAGTCATAGAGGGCCTTTTTGTGCTTTGCAAGCACCTCATCGGTGACCATGCCTTCCTCCATGCGGGACTTCCGGAGGTAGACGGCAGCGTCTTTTCCATTGAGAGAAATATTGATGTGCTCCATTGCGGGGTCACCTCCACATGAAAGAAACGAATGTTCTAATATGCTGTGATTAAGAAGCCGCCCAGCTGGGGGCGGCTTCATTGTGTCCAAGTTGGACACAGACATTAAGTGCTAATTACACTTTTTACAAGCAGTATATCCAGCAGATATTGCACTGGATAAAGTCATCTGGGATGGGTTACTCATATTACTGCATGAAGATGAGCGATGATATTTTGTTCCGCTTGTGGATACCCATACCAATGGATCGTATACTTCATTCTCCGTTTCTTCTGTATCTGAAATTAAAGCGTTATAAGTTGTTTTTCCGTTTAACACTGAAATTAGATTGCTGCCCTCATCATCCTGGAGATAAATTACTGCATAGTTTAATCCCAGACCATCTTTTATGGCCATGCACGCTTGCTGTGCTGTTTGCTCTGCGACAGCAGCATCAAAGTTATCCTTGGAAACTTGAATACTGACCTCTACTTTATCATTAGACTTAAATATATTACTAATCTGATCTGCCTGATATACATCATCAATTAGGCTAATGACAGCGTCATCAGTAAACGTAGCTTCTGGCTCGTCTTGCTGTGCTGAAACGCTGCTGCTTACCCCTTGATGGGGATCTTCAGTTCCGGAAAGTTGAGAAGAAGCTGTATTGTCGCCGCCATTAGCAAGGAACAATACAATTAGGGAAGCAAATATGATTACAGCCCAGAACCACCATTTTTGGAAAATAGGCTTCTTTTCTTCTTGCTCTAAGGGATTGGAGTTATTGGACTCTTTATTTGGAGTATGCTTATTTGATTTTAGAGATGTCTCTTCAACATATGAAATTCCAGTTCCGGGGATTGAAGCAGTTTTGCGAATGGTTCCCTTTGCGGTTTTGGTAACGCGGTATCCTTTTCCTCCTACGCTGTAACCGACTCCAGATTTGCTGAAATTCACACGTAGTGGGCCAAAGTTGACACT
Source organism: uncultured Oscillospiraceae bacterium (assembly GCA_944385695.1). Lineage (GTDB taxonomy): Bacteria > Bacillota > Clostridia > Oscillospirales > Oscillospiraceae > Lawsonibacter. Next base: position 3,514 of record CALWYG010000153.1, read on the forward strand.
TTTGCGAAATCTCAACCCCATAGTTCTATCCTCTCTTTTCCACACTTCTGTGTCCAACTTGGACACATTTATTTTTTTATTATATTGCAATTATAAAACAAATGTTCTATAATTGCAATACAAACGAAAAAAAGGGGGGCGGCACACGTGACAGAGAAAGAACATCAATTACTCGCTATCATCCGGGGAAGCAAAGACCCCGCTGCTTTGCTGGCAGTGGCCGCCCAGGCCATTACTGCTTGTCAGCGGCCGCCTGCACCATCCGGATTACCATGTCCTGCTGCTCCGGCGTCAGATGCCGAAACTGATCAATAAGTGCTTGCTCCGCTTCACTGAGCCCATCGTCTTGGACGGTGGGCTTTTTTGTTTCGCCAAATAATTCTTCAACAGAAATATTATTTATATCAGCAAATGTTTTCAATTCTGAAGAAACAAAATTAAATACCGTCCAATCGTTCCTTTTTATGGCCTCTTGAACTACGGCAATCAGCTCTTTTTTTGTGTCTTCCCAGCGTTGTTCTGTTATCGCAGCCATCAACTGAGCTCGTTCATCATCTTTTTTTTGAATTTCATCCCATGATACTTCTTTATCTCCAGTTCCTGCAAAAATCCAGACAGGCGATGTACCTAACGCTTTTGCAATTGTACCAAGCATAGAAGAAAACGATTGGCTTTTTCCTTTTTTCCAATCAGTTATTGTTTGTGGAGATACTCGAATCATTTTTGCAAATTCTTTTTGTGAGATTTTTTGCTCATCTAGTAACTGAAATATTCTATTTCGAATTGCAATATATTCATTAGTATTTCTATCCAAAATATAACACGACCTTTTAGTAATAAATACCAAAATCAGAAATTATCTGATTTAATGGTTGACAATCAGAAAAACTCTGATTATGATTTACCTGTAATCAGTGATTAGAGGTCAAACGAAAGGGGGGTGGGAGAAGTGAAAAAGAAATCTGAAAAGTTCCGAGAGCGTCATCCTGATTTCCCTTTGTGGCTATCTCTTATTGCGCTAATAGCCTCAATAGCCATGCCAATCCTGAGGAAATTTCTGGCATAAAAGCCTTTAAAAGGGCGATGACAGCAATTCCGGTTGTAATCCAATATCGCCGGTCAGCTTTCTTCTCAATGCGGTTTTTCTGAGCCTGATAGGCTTTTAAATCTTTTCCGGTGGGAGACAGCTTGCATTCGCCATAAGCCGGTAAATTATCGAACCAGCTCGATTTCCCGTTCATACTGTCCAAAACCAGCTTTTTCTGAATTAGGAGCTTGAACTCATCTTGGGTTAAAAAAGCTTTGTCAGATTGAGAAAATTTGTCGAATGCCTTTCGTTCTGCATTGGTTAAGACAATGGTAGAAACATCCATAAAATATGCTCCAATGAAGTAAAAATGGAAGGGGGGAGAGGGTGAATATCCGTGAAGCAACATTGAAAGCCGCTGAGATCGGCGGCCTGATCGTGCGGCCTCAATGGAAAGGTCTCGTACACATCAAACCTACCAATGGTCCCGATTGCTGCATTCCATATGGGAAAGGGCAACAACCTGGGAAACGCTGGAACCCCTGTGCTGAAGATTTAGTGGCAGAGGACTGGGAGGTCACCACAGAAAAATTGACTTGATTTGTTCAAGGCCGAAGGGGGTGAGATTATGATTTGGAAAAAACCAGTTTTTCCTCCAGTGCACCCCTCTGGACGGCATACTTCTCCAGCCACTCCCACGGCTGCGTGGACTGCACGTAAAGAGCTACTGCGCGCTGCCCTCTTGAAGTGCGAAACACTAACCGAGGCTGAGGTAAACGCATACATCTCCTACGAATTCGATGAAATAGAGACTGTAGACGTCCCCTTGGACTATGCTCTGGATCACCCGGATGCAGATATTGCATATTTATTTGCTGACGGCATACCTGTATCAGCATTTCTTCTGCGCCATACGGCTCAAATCGAACCGGAAACGCTGGAGAAAGTACAACAGGTCCTACAGGCAATTTCCGATCGGGGCCCACACCAGACCCCGGAGAATTGTAAGTAAAAACTGTGGTATCTCTGCGTACCGGGCCTCGGCCTGTACCATCGTCCACCAGGATATCCGTCAATGAGAAGGGTGCGCTGGTTTTATTGCAGAGCCGGAGAAAGAAAAATAAATGCTGCGAAGTATTTTTGCGATTGATGACTATGCACTCATCGACAGATATTTTCAGCCGATTTTTCCAAATTTGCGAGACGGCGAGAAAAAGAGACAGGATGAAGCCGGCAACACCGGCGGTATCTGCCCAATCTATCTTGTTCAGAGCAGTGACCAAGGCATCCATACAACCACCACCATGACAATAAGTCAATCTTATCCTAACACAGGCATGACCTAAAATCAATGAAAAGCGATTGAAAGGAGGAAGGTCATGGAGATCAGAAAATGCCGGGAAAAGGCAGGTCTGTCACGGCCTGATGTGGCTCGGGCCATGGAGGTCGATATGGCGGCAGTATTCCGCTGGGAGTCCGGTGCGGCATATCCAAGGGCTGAAAAGCTGCCCAGGCTTGCCGATCTGTTTGGCTGCACTATTGACGAGCTTTACGGTCGAAATAGTGCAGGGCAAGCGTCGGCCTAGTTTAAGTTTACCCAAGAAAGGAGGGCTTTTCCATGCCGGAGGAATACATGAATATCTACAAAACCGCTCGCCGGTCGGCCGGTCTGACCCAGGAAGCGGCGGCGGAGCAGCTGGGAATCAGCGTGGAGAGCGTCAGAGCCTACGAGACGGGGCAGAGGGTCCCGGCCAATCATATGGTGGCGCGGATGGTGACATGCTACAACGCCCAGCGGCTGGCCGTGCAGCATGTCAGCGCGCATGATGAACTTGTTGCGGGGATTATCCCTGCGATAGAGAACAGAACACTGTTGGAGTCCGCTGTTCGGCTCTGTAACCGTCTCAATCGGTTCTCCAATAACCGCTCGGTGGAGCGCCTGCTGGAGATTGCAGAGGACGACCAGATCGACGAACAGGAACGGGCTGAGTATGACGCCATCGTTTCCGATTTGAGAGCACTGATTCAGTGCGGGATGGAACTCAATCTCTGCGAATGCGGGGAGTAACATAACGGACAAGCAAAGCCCATAGGGTCAGAGAGGAGGTGGTTTTATGGAGCGTATGGATGTGTTTGAAAATCAGAAGCAGACCTGTTATCGGAAGGAGCTGCCCGACTGTCCGGTGGAGATCATTGTCAAGGTAAAAACGATGATCTACGGTGGTAAGGAGATCACAAAGACCATCACCGACTGGCGGGGCCGGCACCGGCTGATCCTGGGAGATCAGGAGCTGGATGTGGATCGCTCCATGACCACCGACATGGGCCCAAAGCTGGGAGTCAACC
>CALWYG010000154.1 GCA_944385695.1 uncultured Oscillospiraceae bacterium
TCAGCGGCGGGCTTTTATTTTACCACAGCGTCCTTTCCTTGTCAAGCACTTTTTTCAAGCTTTTTCAAACTTGTTTGTGCTCTCATCCGCAGATCCTTCACCGGGTTTCGCCGTCCTCGCGGACAGCTCATAGAGGATATCACTTTTGGAATCATTTGTCAAGCACTTTTTTCAAGTTTTTCAAACTGAATTTCAAGCGCCGGACTAAGACGTTTCCTAGCGGAAGTCCTCAAACGCTTCTCTCCCAAGGCTTTTCAACAGCCCTGCCGGAAGCGCTCGCTTATAATAGCAAAATCCCCTCCGCTTGTCAACACCTTTTTTCAAGTTTTTTGATTTTTTTCCACATTCTCTGTTTTTTGGTGGGATTTTCTTAAAAAATCCACTACCGGCGGACATTTGGCCGCAGGATTTCCTCTTGCGGAAGCACTTTTCTTGTGATACCCTTAATTTATCCACATTATATAGACAACGTCAGGAGGGACGACCATGCCCATTAAAATCCCCGACTCTCTGCCCGCCAGAGCTACTCTGGAGGGGGAGAACATCTTCGTGATGACCGAATACCGGGCCATCCATCAGGATATGCGCCCGCTGAATCTTTTAATATTAAATCTCATGCCCACCAAAATCGTTACGGAAACTCAGCTGCTGCGCAAGCTGTCTAACACTCCGCTCCAGATTCAGGTAGAGCTGCTCCAGATGTCCAGCCACACCTCCCACAACACTGACGCCGACCACCTCTCTTCCTTTTATACTACCTTTGATAAAATCCGAGACCGGCGCTTTGACGGCATGATCATCACCGGCGCCCCCGTGGAGAACATGGACTTTGCCGATGTGGACTACTGGCCGGAGCTGTGTGAAATCATGGAATGGACCCGCACCCATGTCCACGCCACCCTCCATGTGTGCTGGGGTGCCCAGGCCGGCCTCTACTACCATTACGAGATTCCCAAGTATTCTCTGCCCAAAAAGCTCTTTGGGGTATTTTCCCACACGGCGGTGAAAAAGCAGTCCCCCCTGTTCCGGGGCTTTGACGACGAGTTCTTTATCCCCCACTCCCGGCACACTGAAAACCATGTGGAGGACATCTTAAAGGTTCCTGAGCTGGAGCTGTTGGCCGTATCCAAGGAGGCCGGGGTCTTTGCGGTGAAGAGCGAGGACAACCGCCGCTTCTTTATCACCGGTCACCCGGAGTACGACCAGGACACCCTGGCCCGGGAATATTTCCGGGATAAGGACAAGGGGCTTCCCATTGACGTGCCCAAAAATTATTTTCCCAATGACGACGCTGGGCTGGAACCGGTGGTACGCTGGCGCTCCTCCGGGCAGCTGTTTTATACCAACTGGCTCAATTACTATGTATACCAGACCACGCCCTACGACCTCAATCAAATTTCCGGCTGACACGAAGCTTCCCCCTGCCGTTCTTTTGCGGCAGGGGTTTTTTCTGCCTTCCAACCAGGTTACGCTCCTTTCCCCTCCGGTTAAGAAAGCGTTAAACAATTTCCGCACCCTCTCCATTTCGTTGACAGATTTCACAAAAAAGATTAAGCTAGCGTTGTGAATTCCTGTCGCGCCCACAGAAGGACGCCTGGTACTATCAAAGGGGGCAAGCGAAATGGTTCCTGCTCAGATTGCCGCCACGGCGATTTTTCTAGTCATGTTCCTTCTTCTTGTATTAGAAAAATTTCCCCGGCATTTCGTGACCTTAACCTGTGGCCTGGCCATGCTGGTACTGGTATTCGGGATCTGCATGCGAGATCCCAGTGCAATTGTAGACTCTTTAAGTTTTAAAAGCTTTATCTCCCCCACCTTCTGGTATTCTTCCGGACAGGTGGAGACCACCACCGGCATTAACTGGGAGACCATTCTCTTCATTGCCGGTATGATGATCATGGTGGAGGGCATGGCGAGCAGCGGCTTTTTCCGGTGGCTTTGCATCAAGCTGGCCCGGATGGTCCATTTCAAGCCCGCTCCTATCTTCATTCTCTTTATGATTCTCTCCGCCGCCCTGTCCATGTTTATTGACAGCATCACCGTCATCATGTTCCTGGCGGCGGTGACGGCAGAGCTGGCCCGGCTGATGGGCCTGAGTCCCACGCCGCTCATTCTGGCGGAAATCTTCTGCGCCAACCTGGGCGGGTCGGCCACCATGTGCGGAGACCCTCCCAATATTATCATCGGCGCCTCTCTGGGCTATTCCTTCTTCGACTTTATCAGCAACACCGGTATCATTGCCCTGGTCTCTATGGTGTTGGTGGTTCCCTATTTCTATTTCTTCTTCCGCAAGCACCTGATTCCCTCCGGCACCGGGGCAGATCCCTCTTCCTTCCCCGATCCTAAGGATGCCATCACCTCCAAGCGCGGGTTCGGCATCAGCTGTGGAATTTTCGCCGCAGCAGTCGTTCTGCTCGTCACCCATGCCCAAACAGGGCTTACCGTAGCCACCATCGGCCTGTCCATCGGCCTTATCACGCTGCTGACCGCAGGAAAACAGGCCGGCATGCTGCTGAAGAAGCTGGATTATGCGACTTTACTCTTTTTCATCGGGCTGTTCGTGGCGGTGAGCGGCCTGGAGTACACCGGAACCCTGGAGCTGCTGGCTCAGCTCATTCAGTTTGTCAGCGGCGGCAATGTATATATTATGGTGGCCATCATCATCTGGGGCTCCGCCCTGGCCAGTGCTTTTATTGACAACATTCCCTTTGCCGCCACTATGATCCCTGTGATTCGCACCCTGTCCCTGGCTCAGGGCGTAGACCTCCAGACTCTGGCCTGGGCCCTGTCCGTGGGCACCGATATCGGCGGCAGTGCCACCCCCATCGGCGCCTCCGCCAATGTGGTGGGCACCTCCATCGCCGCCAAAAACGGCTTCCCGGTCACTTGGGGTCAATACTGCAAGGCCCAGGCTCCCGCCACCATTCTGGTACTGGTGGTGGCCACCGCTATCATCTTTGTCCGGTATTTGTAACATAAGGGAGGGTTTTTCGTGGAGAAACAGCTGATTATTTCCGTAAGCAGAGAGTTTGGCAGCGGCGGTCACGAAATTGCTTCCGAGCTGGCCCGCCGGTTCAACCTGCCCTTGTACGACAAAAACATTTTGGAACAGATCGCCTGCAAGCACAACCTGAATATCCGCCGCCTGGAGCCCTACGATGAGGCCCCCAAGAATATCTTCACTTCCCGGAATGTAAAGGGCTTCAGCAACTCCCCGGAGGAGCAGGTGGCACAGATGCAATTTCGCTATCTGCGCGCCAAGGCGGACGAAGGGGTGTCCTTCGTGGTGCTGGGGCGGTGTGCCGAGGAGGTTTTGAAGGATTACCCCTGTCTGGTGTCCATCTTTGTGCTGTCCGACATCGCCTTTAAAAAGGAGCGCACCATGGCCCGTGACAACACCTCGGAGGAGGAGGCCCTGGAACTGATGGCCCGGGCAGACCGGCGGCGGAAATACTACCATAACCAGCACTGCCGGGGCAAATGGGGCGATTCCCGCAACTACGACTTGTGCGTCAACAGCGCCTGTCTGGGAATCGGCGCCACCACCGACCTGCTGGAGGGGTATATCCGCTCCCGCCTGGCCCTGATGTAAGAACAAAGACTGTGAAGGGTTCTCGCCCTCCACAGTCTTATTTTTTCTCCCGTCCAAACAGCTCCCGCAGCCCTACCAGAATGAGGAACCCTCCAAAGCACCTGCGCAGCGCCCCTTCCTCCAGTCCGGTGGCCGCCCAGGCCCCCAGAGCGGCGCACAGGAGTCCCGCTCCAATGGCGGGCAGGAGGGCACGTTTTTCCACAAATCCATGTTTCAAGTGGGCCGGCAGGGCCAGAAGCCCCGCCGGAAGGAAATACACCAGGTTGATTCCCTGGGCCAGGGACTGTTCTACCCCGGCAAAAGCCGTCATATACACCAGCAGCAGTGTACCGCCCCCCACGCCAAAGCCGGACAGCACCCCGGTGACCGCCCCTGCCAGGAACGCAACCAGCCACTCTCTCATAAAAAGCTCCTGACTCCGCCATAGAGCAGCAGCAGGCCAAAGGCCCGCCGCAGCCAGCAGACCTTTATTCCTCCAAACCATCTGCCCCCTGCCCAGCCTCCCAGGGCTCCCCCCGCCAGGTAGGGCAGGGCTGCCACCAGATCCAGACCGCCCCGCATCAGATAAATCCCTGCCGACAGGGCGCAAAGAGGCAAAATCACCGCCACCGAGGTGGCAAAGGCCCGGCGCTGTTCCAAGCCGCAAATCCCCGTCAGGGCAGGCACCAACACAGAGCCTCCGCCGCCGCCGAAAAATCCGTTGCACAGCCCCGCCGCCGCCCCGGCAGCCAGATAGCGCCATCGGGCTTCCTTCACAGTCAATCCCCCCGTTTCCCAGGTAGTGTGTGGAAAACAGGGGGATTTTATGTATGTGCTATTCCAGGGCACTCTGCTCCGGCGTCACTCTGCTTTTCTTCCAAAGAAACCGCAGAGCAAACAGCAGCAGCATAGCCCACCAAGAGGCCGCCTCGGCATAGGAGATGATCTGATTTCCCATAATATCCGCCAGCCCATAGGACAGGCATATTCTCAGTCCCAGTGCGCTTAACCCTACCCCACTGGAAAACAGCACATCTCCGATTCCTTCCAAGTAGCCCCGCAGAGCCATGGCCAGTCCATAGATGGGGTAAAAAATCGAAATACTCCGGAAAAAGCTCCGCCCAATGGCGGTGGCCTCCGCCGTCACCCCAAACATTGCAATGAGATTGCCTCCCACCGCCGCCACCAGCATCGCCAGCGCCGCGGTCACCACCAGCATCATGGCGCTTCCTACCGCAAGGGCCCGTCTGGCCCGTTCCGGCTTCCGGGCTCCTATGTTCTGGGCGGCCGCTGTGGAAATTCCCGCGCTCAAATTGGTCACCGGGAGCATGATTACCGTATCCACACGGTAGGCCGTGGTAATGGCTGCTACCGTGGCCGAGCCAAACCTGTTCATAAAATTCTGCAGCGCCACACTCCCCAACGAGCTAATGCTGGACTGAATGGCAATGGGCAGCCCCAGGCCGATTCCCTTCCTGAACAAAGCGCCCTCGATCCATCCTCTTGTTTTCCAGTGAGGCAGTCTGAGCGCTCTGTACCTGGCGGCGTAGAACCACATAAATGCCGCCATCATTCCCTGCGCCGCCAACGTGGCAGCCGCAGCCCCTTTCACCCCCATGCGGCAGGGGCCTACCAAAACAAGGTCCAGCCCCACATTGATCAGGGCGGCTGCCAGCACCGCATAGAGGGGAGCCTTGCTCTCTCCCATTCCCCGCAGAACCGCAGCATACACCTGATAGACCGCCACAAAGGGCAGTCCCAGCAAAACAATCTGCAAATATTCCTCCGCCTGGCCCGCAATGTCGCCAGGGGTATGGATCAGCGCCAGCAGCGTCCCCGCCGTCAGGCTTCCCGCTCCGGCCAGAACCAGAAACACCCCTCCAAACGTCAGCGTAAAGGTCGCCAGCAGCTTTTCCATCTCTCCTTTGGCTCCCTGGCCATAGAGCTGGGCGGATAAAAGGGACACCCCCAGCGCCAGTCCGGTAATGGTCATCACAAACAGGTTGTTAAGCGCCGTCGTGGCTCCAATGGCGGCCAGCGCCCCTTCCCCCACAAGATTTCCCACAACAAACGCATCCGCCCAGGCGTACATCTGCTGCAGCACCCCGCTGAGTACCAGTGGAATGCTGAATCGGATGAGGCTCTTCGCCAACCCGCCCCGCACCATATCTCCCGACATATCGCCATCTCCTTTTTAAAAAACACCCGAGCCGCATTCCCCATTTCCCGGCTGGAATGCGTTCGGGTGTATTTGTATCCATCTTAGCAATGTAATGGTCCTATGTCAACTTTTCCATTCCAAAATGCCGCTTTTCTCTGCGCGCTAGTTCTGGTAATGGATCATCATACTCAGCTGGGTCTCCTCCGCCCCGGGATTTTCATAGCAATGCGGAACATCCGCCCGGAAGCGGATGGAGTCTCCCTTTTTGAGCGTATAGCATTCCTCTCCCGCCCGCAGCTGCAGCATTCCGTCAAACACAGTGATATACTCCTCCGCCCCAGCCAGATGGGGACGAGCAGACAGGGTTCCTCCTGGTTTGATCACAATGCGGTAGGTCTCAAACAGGTTTCTTTCCTCAAAGGGAAAGATGGGATAGTTTTCATACCGTCCCTCGTCCTCCAGTAGGGGTATCACTTCTCCTGCCCGAATCAGGCGTACCTCCTCTCCCCGGCGCTCCACCAGGGAGGTAAAGGATACCTTATAGCCGTTTGCCATTTTCCACAGCACCGAAATTGTGGGGTTAACTTCCCCTTTCTCGATCTGGGCCAGCATGCTCCGGGACACTCCCGTAGCCGCTGCCGCCGCATCCAGGGTTAGTTTTTTCTCCTCCCGAATGGCCTTGGCATTTGCGGCCACCACGGTTGTCACATCCATCGCACTCACCTATTGACAAGATATTGTACTGACAGTATACTATAATAGAATTCCAAGATACTGTACCTTTATACCAATATCATAGCATTACTGATGGGAGCTGTCAAATATGTTTCCGTGGTTTTCCTTTCTTACCTACGCTGTTATCACCGCCGCCACTCCCGGTCCAAACAATATTATGTCCATGTCCAACGGCATCCGAAAGGGGTTTCGCGGGGCACTGCCCTTCAACTTCGGTATTTGGACGGGTTTTTCCCTGGTGATGGTCCTGTGCACCCTTTTCTGCACCCTGCTGTCTGCTCTGATCCCAAAAATCAAACTCCCCATGCTGATCTTAGGGGCAGGCTACATGCTCTATCTGGCCTGGGAGACCTTCCGCTCCTCCGATCTCATTGAGGAGGACCACTCTCACAGCGGATTTTTCCCGGGGTTTCTGCTGCAATTCATCAACCCCAAAATCTACATCTACTGCATCATGTCCATGGAGGCCTACATTCTTCCCTTTTACAGCCAGAATGCCACTGCGCTGCTGAGCTTTGCCCTGCTGCTGGCCTTCATCGGTTTTGTGTTTACCCTGTGCTGGACGGCGTTCGGATCCGTGTTCCAAACGCTTTTCGCCCGCCACGCCCGGGTGGTCAACACCATCCTGGCTCTGCTGCTGGTCTACTGCGCCCTGTCGCTCTTCCTGGCCTGAGGGTTAGTCCGTCAGCTTATCCAGCAGCAGCTTCAGTTCCTCCAGCTTCTCCTCGGGACTGCCGGAGGCGGCCGCCTCCCGGACGCAGCAGTCCATATGAGCCCGGAGGACCATGCGGTTGGCCTTTTTCAGGATGGACTGGGTGGCCATAAGCTGGTTGGACACATCCAGACAGTACCGGTCCTCCTCTACCATCTTCAAAATGCCGTCAATCTGGCCCCGGGCGGTCTTGAGCAGGCGGGTCACCTGGGCATGATCGGCTTTCATTGGATGGACACCACCTCATAGCCCGCCTGGGTCACCGCATCGGTGAGCGTCTGATTGTCCACCTCTTTGGAGAGAGTAAGCGTGGCAGACTTGCCCTCCAGGCTCATCTCCACCTTGTCTACCCCGTCAATGGCGCTGAGGGCCTTTTCCACCCGGCCGGTGCAGTGGGTGCACATCATGCCCTCAATGATCATGGTCTTGTTCATAACAGATTCTCCTTTCGTTTGTTCCAGATTGGTTTGTTCTTCCAGTTCCAGGGGGCAGCTTCCTTCGCAGGGGGCTGTCCCTTGTTCGCTGCGGAATTTGCTCTTGAAAAAGCGCAGGCGCAGCGCGTTGCTGACGACGCACACAGAGCTCATGCTCATGGCCGCAGCGGCAAACATGGGGTTGAGCTGCCACTGGGTCCAGTGGTAAAACACCCCCGCCGCCAGAGGAATCCCCAGGGAGTTGTAGAAAAAGGCCCAGAAGAGGTTTTCCTTGATGTTGCGGATGGTGGCCCGGCTGAGCTCCACAGCAGCTGCCGCATCCAGAAGATCTGACTTCATCAGTACGATGTCCGCGCTCTCCATGGCCACATCGGTACCCGCTCCAATGGCCAGGCCCACATCTGCCCGGGCCAGGGCCAGAGCGTCGTTAATGCCGTCGCCCACCATGGCTACCTTCTTCCCTGCCTCCTGGAGCTCTCGCACCTTCCGCTCCTTGTCCTGGGGAAGTACCTGGGCCATCACCTGGGTGACCCCCAGCTCTTTGCCGATGGCGTCGGCAGTACGCTGGTTGTCTCCCGTGAGCATGACCACCTCCAGTCCCAGCTGCCGGAAGGCGGTCACAGCAGCGGCGCTGGTGGGCTTGGGCGTATCGGCCACCGCGATGAGGCCCAGCACCTGCTTTTCATCGGAAAAGTACAGGGGCGTTTTCCCCTGTCCGGCCAGTTCCTCCGCCTTCTGGGCAAAGCCGCCCAGATCCACGCCACGTTCCTCCATCATGGCCCGGTTTCCGCCCAAAAAGCTCCGGCCCTTCAGGCGGGCCCGGACGCCCCGGCCATGGAGGGCGGTAAAGTCCTCCACTCGGGCCTGCGGAAGCTTCCGTTTTTTGCCCTCGGCCACAATGGCAGCCGCCAGAGGATGCTCCGAGGGGGCCTCCAGGCAGGCAGCCAAGGTGAGCAGCCCCTCCTCATCCATATCCTCCCCGGGCAGGATGTCGGTAACCACAGGCTCTCCCCGGGTGAGGGTGCCCGTCTTGTCCAGCACCACCGTATCCACGGTGTGAAGCTTCTCCAGCGCTTCTGCAGATTTCACCAAGATGCCATTTTCCGCGCCCTTGCCGGTGCCCACCATGATGGCTACCGGGGTAGCCAAACCCAGGGCGCAGGGGCAGGAGATGACCAGAACCGCCACTCCGGCGGTAAGCGCCTTGGTCCCGTCGTAGCCGCTGACCACAAACCACACAAGAGCAGTCACCGCCGCGATGGCCATGACCACCGGCACAAAAACCCCGGCCACCTTGTCAGCCAGTTTGGCAATGGGGGCCTTGGAGGCGGAGGCCTCCTCCACCAGGCGGATCATCTGGGCCAGCGTGGTGTCCTCCCCCACTCGGCTGGCCTCAAAGACGAAATAGCCGGATTTGTTCAGGGTTGCGGCAGCCACCTTGTCCCCGGGTCCCTTGTCCGCGGGGATGGACTCGCCGGTAAGGGCGGACTCATCCACGGCGGAGTTTCCCTCCACAATCACCCCGTCCACCGGGATGGACTGCCCCGGCCGAACGGCCACCTTGTCTCCCACCCGGACCTCTTCCACCGGAATTTCCATTTCCGCCCCGTCCCGCAGAACGCGGGCCGTCTTGGGGGCCAGATCCATCAGGCGGGTGATGGCCTGGCTGGTCTTGCCCTTGGACCGGGTCTCCAGGAACTTGCCCAGGGTAATGAGGGTAAGAATCATTCCGGCGGACTCAAAGTACAGGTCCATGTGATACCGCTCCACCAGCTCCATGTTCCCGTGGCCCAGGCCGTAGCCAATTTGATAGATGGCAAACACGCCATAGACCACCGCCGCCGCCGAACCCACTGCAATGAGGGAATCCATATTGGGCGCCCCATGACAAAGAGTTTTAAACCCCACCTTATAATACTTATCGTTTATATATAGGATGGGCAAGGTAAGCAAAAGCTGGGTCAACCCAAAGGCCAGGGCATTCTCCATTCCTGTGAGAAAGGAGGGCAGAGGTGCGCCCATCATGTGCCCCATAGAGATATAGAAGAGGGGGATCAAAAACACAAAGGACCACACCAGGCGGTGCTTCATGGCGGCAAGTTCCTCTTCCATCCCGCTTCCCCGCGCTTTGACAGCCTCCCCCTTCTCCTGGGGGAGTGAGGCTCCATAGCCTGCATCCTCCACGGCTTTGATGATGTCCTGGGGGGTGAGGCGGCTGTCATCAAACTGGGCCACCATGGAGTTGGCCAAAAGATTGACCTCCGCCTTCTCCACCCCCTCCAGCTTGCTCACCGCTTTTTCCACATGGGCAGAGCAAGCGCTGCAAGTCATACCTGTTATGTTAAATTTCTGCTTCATAAGCTTCACCAGACTTTCTACCTCCCGGAGGTATATACCCCACCCCCGGGGGGTGTCTATATCATAACGCCTATCGTCCCATTTTGTCAAGAGGACATAAAAAACCGCCCGGCGGAATCGGCCGGGCGGGAAATCGGTTTTCTTGTGTTTACCGGGAGAGGGCATGCAGCCGCTTTTCCGGAATGTAGGGGCGCAGAGACTCTACTCTGGGCAGGGCGGACAGCAGCAGCTGTCCCAGGATAAAGCAGGCGGCCAGTTCGCCCACGCCCACGGTTACCGCGTTGAAGGCATAGGCAGACCAGAAGCCGGGACCGAAGCCGGTCTCAAACCAGGCAATCTCCGCACCCACGATGATCATATTGAAAATGACCGGGGGCAGGGAGGCCAGATAGCGGTTGGGCATATGCTGGGTGGCAATACAGGCCAGCAGAGTAGCCAGGGAGCCGCACAGAATATCCAGAGGGTAGGGGGAGAACAAGTTGGCAATGAAGCAGCCCACAAACAGCCCCGGGGTGGCGGCAGGAAACAGGAAGGGCAGCACGGTCATCGCCTCAGAGATGCGCATTTGGATGGCCCCATACTGAGGAATGGGGAGGGCTACGGTCATCACGGCGTACACCGCCGCCAGCACCGCGGCCAGGGTCAGGTTGCGAAGGGACATTTTGGACATAAAAAAACCTCCATTTTTTGTTTAGAGAACGGCCCATGGGCCGAACGAACACGCGGGGGTTCTCCCCCGGTCACGCCTCGCCTGCTCGCTACGCTCCCCTTCCCTCCGACTCAAACCAAAACCGGTCCGCCCCGGCGGCCCTGGGTTTTGGTTTTCGCTTCGGTCCAGGCTCGCTGCTCGCAACGGCTCGGACGCTTCGTGCTTGGACGAGATGGTATAAACTCGTCGCAGGTATCTTACCACACCCCCCGCCCCTTGTCCAGAGGAAAATGGTTGTCCCCAGCCCTCTTTCGTAGTACAATGGGGAATCATGATCTTTGGAGGTTCGTTTTATGGAGGAGACAAAGCCCTTGACCAATCCCGAGCTTCTGACGGCCGTGGAGCGAATGAACCGGGAGCAGAGCCGGGAGAGCCGGGAGGCCGTTCTGGATCTGGTCATCTCCACCGCCCGCTTTCTTGCCCCGGTAACCATCACCCCCGCTCCAGGAGAAGATCCCGCCGCCCCGGAGACCGCCATTCAGTTCCATCTGCTGCCCAACCAGAACAATCAGCCCTTTTTCCCCGCCTTTACCAGCTGGGAGGAGCTTCGGAAACTCTGCGGCCCCAGAAATCAGCAGACCTTGGTTCTCTCCTTTCCCGACTATGCCAAAATGGTTCTCCAGGACGGCCGGGCGGCAGGCTTTGTCATCGATCCCTTTGGCTGCTGCCTGTCCTTTGGCCCCGCCATGATGGAGCACCTGCTACAGCGCAGGCTGGAAAAATTCCCCGAATAAAAAAGCCCCGGGAACTGGTTCCCGGGACTTTTTTATTCGGTTTGGCCCCATGAGGCCAGAACATATCCCTCCAGCTCCGGGACATTGATGCACCGGCTCAGGTGGGCCTCCACCCCGCCATAATAAAGGTACCTGCGCACCATGGCCTGCCACCAGTTCCCAGCGCTGTCCTGGAAGTAAAGTGAGGCAAAGGTCTCGTCCCCCTCCATCCACACCATGGTGTCGGAGGCCAGTGCAGCCCCCTCTTCCGCCAGGTCCTGTTCCAGCACGCTCCAGGCTCCCATCTCGCCCAGATCCATCCACACGTCCTGGGGCAGTACCTTGTCATAGGGACCGCCCAGCATAAGGGCCACAATCAGCGCGATCACAGCCATCCAGCCGATGATCCGCCGAGATCCAAAGTCATCGCTCTCGTCCTCCGGCTCCCACTGGGTCACCGCTTTGACCCGCAGGGCGGCATCGCACTCCCCAAAGGTAGTCAGCCCGCCGAACACAGGCTTATCGCTGGCCAGCTCCACCAGCGTGCGGGCATACTCCCGCCGCTCCTCCTCTTTCAAACGCCGGAGCACCCGCCGGTCACAGGCCAGTTCCATATCCCGCCGGGTCAGGTAATAAGCCGCCCAGAGGATGGGATTCCAGAAGTTGAAGGCCAGTGCGGTGGTCATGATCCCCTGGAGCCAGGGGTCGTGGCAGTTCACATGCTCCCGCTCATGGAGGAGGACCAGGCGCATCTGTTCCCGGCTCAGTTCCTGCTGGAGGGCGATTTCATGTTTTCCAAAGCCCCGAATCACAAAGCTGGTGGTCAGGCCGGGGCACAGGCGGACGATGATGTCTTGGTCCTTTGCCATCCCTAAGCTGTCGTATTGCTCCCGGCTCAATGCTTCTCCGGACCGGGCAAGATGCCGGACCCGGCAGTCTATCCCCATTGAAATGACCAAAATCCCCACTAAATAGAGGATTCCCAGCACCCCCAGCACGAAAATGGCTTTGTCTGAAATTGAGACCGGCACCACCACACCCCCGGGCAGGGCCACATGTTGCTTCCCCGCCTCCCGAACGAGGGGCAGAAACATGGGATATCCATCCTCCGCCCGGGGTACCACCAGGTCCGGAAAGGTGGGAAAGGGCAGCGGGAGGAGAGAATAGATCAGCACCCAGTTCGGTGCAAAGCCCATCATCCACCCCGCTCCCCATAGGAAGGTACGCTGTCCCGGGGCAAGCAGCCGTACGGTCACCGGCCGCAGCAGGAGCAGCACTCCCATGACCATACCCACCAGCAAGCCGCAGTTCACGCATAAAATCAAAAGCCACGAACAAAACGCCACAGCCGCTCCCTCCTTATTTCTTAAACTGGTTTCGCACCCTGTGCCCTTTGTTTAGGCAATTTGGGTGTACCCCTCCAGGGAGGGCGCTTCAATCTGGGAAACCCTTATGCGGCCATAGCAGCCGTCCACCCAATTGGAAAAGGTAATGGCATACCACTCTCCCCGTTTGTCCAGCACCAGTAATTGGTTGCCCTTCCCGCTCCAGACCTGGTCCGCCACTCCCACCGAATCCGCCACCCATCCTTTCCAGCTTTCCTGGGACAGGTACTCGCTCCACGTGGGTTCCGGGATGGGTTCTCTCTCATCCCGATTGTCATACCTGGGCCCGCCGCAATAGAAAAATACCACCAGCACAAAGCACAGGGTCACAGACACGATCCAGGCCGCCCGATTCTCCGGGCTCCAGCCCGCCGCCCGGCGTACCCGCAGCGCGGCGTCGCACTCTCCAAAGGAGGTCATGTTTCCCCATAGGTGCCGTCCCGACCCCAAATCCACCAGGGTGCGGGCATAGTCCCGGCGCTGGGCCGGCTCCAGCTCCTCCAGCACCGCCTCGTCACAGGCCAGCTCCATGTCCCGGCAGGTAAGCCGGTAAGCCAGCCACATGATGGGATTCCACCAGTAAAAGGCGGTCAGCCCCACTACGATCACAGACTTATACCAGGCGTGGTGGAGCTCAATATGCTTCATCTCGTGGAGGAGAACCAGGCGCATCTGTTCCTGGGGCAGCTCCTTTTGCAGGCAGATGACAAAGCGCACCTTGTCCCCCCAGCCAGTATCATGGCCAAAGCGGACAAAGCTGGCAGGCAGGCCCTCGCACAGACGCACGGCCACATTTTCCTCGGTAATGCCGTACTTTGCCATGGTCTCCCGGTCCATCCGCTCCCCCTGCTGCCCCAGCCGCCGCAGCCGCCGCTCCTGCACAGAGCCCCAGACGAGGGCGGCCACAAACACCCCAATCCACACCACTCCGATGACCGGCAGCAGCCGGTCAAAGAGGTCGGAGGGAAGGAAAAACTCCGCCCCTCCAGGCAGCATCAGGGAAGGCGCTTGCTGGCCTCCTGTGGAGATATACATGGGAAGGCCGCTCATTCCCCGCCCTTCCACCCGGGGCACTACCAGCGTCCGGAAGCTAAAGGGGATGGGCACCCATTGGCCCAGCAGATTATAAAAGTTGACCAGATACCCCGCATACCACCCTACAAACCACAGCCAGACCTGATGTTTAGGCCGCAGAAGCCGTCCGGTGATGGGCCGCAGAAGGATCAGCGCGCCAAAGGTGAGCCCCATGGAAATTCCCAAATTAATCATGGTAATCCCAATTTCGCCCAAAAAGGTAAACAGCGCAATCACACCTTATCCCTCCCCCATTTTCTCATCAATGAGGGCCTTCAGCTCCTCCGCTTCCTCCCGGGTCAGCTTGCGTCCGCTCAAAAAGGCGGTCATAAACAGAGACAAGCCGCCTACCCGCTCCACCAGTTCCTCCCCCTGGGCCTGGATGGCGGCTTGACGGGTGAGGACCGGTGTGACGGTGGCATCCTCGTGGCGCACCGCTCCCTTGTGCTTCAGCTTGCGCAGGACTGTGTAGGTGGTGGACTTGTTCCATCCCAGTTTTTCCCGGCACAGCTCCACCAAACGGGTGGAGTTTACCGCTCCGCTGTCCCACAGCACCTCCATGAGCCTATACTCCCCTTCAAAGAGCTTCTCCATGGT
>CALWYG010000155.1 GCA_944385695.1 uncultured Oscillospiraceae bacterium
CTCGACGGGGTCAAGTACTCTAACGACTCCACCGGCACCAGACCCGCCCGGACCATGGCCTGCCTGGACTCCTGCCATCAGAAGCTCATCCTCATCGCCGGCGGCTACGACAAGGGCGTGCCCTTTACCCAGCTGGGAGTGGAGATGGTGAAGAAGGTCAAGGTGCTCATCCTCACCGGAGCCACTGCCCCCGCCATCCGCAAGGCCGTGGAGGAGGCCGAGGGCTTTGCCGAAAGCGGTCTGGAGATCATCGAGACCGCCGACCTGCCCTCTGCCGTGGCCGCCGCCCAGGGAGCTGCTGTCAGTGGAGACGTGGTGGTGCTGTCCCCGGCCTGCGCCGCCTTCGACCAATTTAAGAACTTTATGGAACGGGGCAAAGTGTTCAAAGAACTGGTCAATGCCCTGTAAACTGGAGGAACCATTTTGAACTACGAAAAGACTTTGGAGCAGCTTTGTTCCCTGTCCGGCCCCAGCGGCTTTGAACAGCCGGTGGCCCGGCAGGCGGCGGAGCTGCTCCGCCTCTGGGTGGAGGAGGTTTCCATTCTCCCCACGGGCAGCGTCATGGGCGTGCTGCCCTGCGGCAAGCCGGGGGCCAAGAAGATGCTGCTGGACGCCCATCTGGACGAGATCGGCCTCATCGTCACCGGGCACGAAGATGGATTTCTCACCTTCGCTCCTCTTGGCGGCGTAGACCCCCGGATGCTTCCGGACCGGGAGGTGCTGATTCTCACCAATCCCCCTATTCCTGCCCTGGTGGCCTGTCTGCCTCCCCACATCCAGACCCGGGAGGATATGGACAAGTCTCAGCCCATCAAGGAGCTCTATCTGGACGCGGGCCTCACCCAAGAGCAGGCCCAGCGCCTCATTCCCATTGGCACCCCCGTGGTGTACCGGGGCAGCTGCGCCCCTCTGGGGGAGGAGCTGCTCTGGGGCAAGGCCCTGGATGACCGGGCCTGTTTTGCGCTTTTGCTCCATACCCTGGAGCTTTTGAAAGGGGAGGAGCTGGACGTGGACCTCTGTGTGCTGGGCTCCACCCAGGAGGAGACCCACAGTACCGGGGCGATCACGGCAGCCTACGGCATCGTGCCCGATCTGTGTGTAGCGGTGGATGTGACCCACGGGGACAGCCCCGACGCCGGGAAAGGGGAGACCTTCAAGCTGGGCGGCGGGCCGGTGATCGGTCTGGGCCCCAACTGCACCCGCTGGATGGTCCGGCGCATGGAGGAGAAGGCCAAGGAACTGGAGCTGGACATCCAGCGCGAGGTTATGTCGGGCTCCAGCGGCACCAACGGCTGGCCTCTCCAGGTAAGCCGGGAGGGCATTGCCACTGCGGTACTGTCCATCCCCCTGCGGTATATGCACACCCCCATCGAGACGGTGTGCCGCCGGGATCTGGAGGACACCGCCCGGCTGCTGGCTGCCTTCGTCAAGGGAATCGGGAAGGAGGTGCCCGGGTATGATTGATCTGCTGAAAGACCTGTGCCGCCTGAGCGGCGTATCCGGGGATGAGGACCGGGTCCGAGACTTTATCCGCGCCCAGGCCGCGCCCTATGCAAGCGCCATCCGCACCGACGCCCTGGGCAACCTCATTGTCTTCAAAAAGGGCCGGAAGGCCACCGGAAATAAGCTTTTGCTGGCGGCCCACATGGACGAGGTAGGCATCATCGTCACCCGCATCACCGACGAGGGCTTTTTGAAGTTTGACTTTGTGGGCGGAGTGGACCGCCGGGTGGCCATTGGCAAGCCGGTGCTCATCGGGGACAAGAAGGTCCCAGGCCTCATCGGACTGAAGGCCATCCATCTGGTCAGCCGGGAGGAGATGAAAAAGGTCCCCAAGACCGACGCCCTCTATATCGACATCGGAGCCAAAGACCGGAAAGAGGCGGAAAAGCTGGTATCTCTGGGAGACTACGGCTGCTTCATCGGCGAGCCCGAGGCGTTTGGCCAGGGGTTTCTCAAGGCCAAGGCCATCGACGACCGGGTGGGCTGCGCCATTATGCTGGAACTTCTGAAGGAAGATCTGCCCCTGGACGTGACCTTTGCCTTCACCGCCCAGGAGGAGGTGGGCACCCGTGGCGCCTTTGCCGCCGCCTTTTCGGTAACCCCGGAGGTTGCGCTGGTGCTGGAAACCACCACTGCCGCCGACCTGCCCGGGGTGGAGGACCACCGGAAGGTGTGCGCTCCAGGCAAGGGACCGGTGATCTCCTATATGGATGGAGGCACCATCTACGACCGCGGGCTCTTTGAAGATCTGCGGCGCCTGGCCGAGGATCACAACATCCCCTGGCAGACCAAGGAGTATATCGCCGGCGGCAACGACGCCCGCACCATCCAGCGCACCAAGTCCGGCGTGCGGGTGGCCGCTATGTCCGCCGCTGTGCGCTACCTCCACGCCCCGGCCAGTGTGGGCAGCCTTTCCGACTTTGAACACATGCTCAAGCTGACCCGGCTGTTCCTTCAGGATCAGGCGGCTAAGCTTTGAAAGTAAGGTGGTACTATGGAACTGTTTGAACTCATTAAAACCTTGAATGCCGCCCACGGTCCCTCCGGGGATGAGGGTGGGATCCGGGAGGTCATCGCCCAGCTGGCCGCTCCCTTTGCCGACGAGGTTACCACGGACACCCTGGGCAATCTCATCGTCCGCAAGCGGGGCGAGGGGCCCAGGGTGATGTTTGCCGCCCATATGGACTCCATCGGCTTTATTGTCACCCACATGGAGAAGGAGGGCTTCCTTCGGGTGGGCCGCCTGGGGGGGATCAGCCCCAAGGAGGCCGCCTACACCCCCGTCCGGTTCAAAAACGGCGTGCGGGGCGTGGTGGTCCCCGAGGAGAAGGCCGACTTCGGCAAGCTGAAGCTGGACGAGTGTTACCTGGACATCGGAGCCAAGGACGAGGAAACGGCCAAAACGATGGTCCAGGTGGGAGACACTGCCGTGTATGATTCGCCCATCTTTCAAACGGGAACCAGCGCCGTTTCTCCCTACCTTGACAACCGCATCTCCTGCGCCGTCCTGCTGAAGGTTCTGGAACAGGTGAAGCAGAGCCCCAACGACCTCTATTTCGTCTTCACTGCCCAGGAAGAGGTGGGCATCCGGGGCGGCCGGACCGCCGCCTGGGGCGTTGACCCCGCCTACGGCATCGCCATTGACGTGACCGACGTGGACGACACCCCCGGCTCGGAGAAGTCGGGCACCGTTGGGCTGGGAAAGGGAGCCGCCATTAAGGTGATGGACTCCTCCGTCATCTGCCACCCGGAGGTGGTGTGCAAGCTGGAGGAGCTGGCCCGGGAGCAGGGAATTCCTACGCAGCGGGACATTCTCCGTGCCGGCGGCACCGATGCCGGCGCCATTCACATCACCCGCACCGGAGTAAAGACCGGCGGAATCTCCGTGCCCTGCCGGTATATCCATACCCCGGTGGAGATGGCCGATCTTACCGACACACAGCACTGTGTCCAGCTGACCGCAGCCTTCGCCCAGTGTAAGCTGGAAGGATAATTACTGAAATAGATAGGACTGACAAGGAAAATGCCATTACAGATTAGTGAAAAGGTCCGCGCCCTGGGAGACCAGGCTCAGCGGGAGCTTTTTGAGGAATTTGCCCGCATTGACGCCATTGCCCAGCACAACACCCAGCGGGTGCTGGAGGCCTTTCAGGATCACCGGGTGGCCGACGGCTACTTTGCCGGCACCACCGGCTACGGCTATGACGACCTGGGCCGGGACAAGCTGGACGAGATCTACGCCCAGCTCTTCGGCACCGAATCCGCCCTGGTGCGCATCCAGTTCGTCAACGGCACCCACGCCATCGCCTGCGCCCTGTACGGCTGCCTGAAGGCGGGGGATGTGCTCCTGTCCGCCGTGGGCGCCCCCTATGACACCCTTTTGGGCGTGGTGGGAGCCGTGGACAAGGGCCACGGCTCTTTAAAGGACTATGGCGTGGAGTATCGTCAAGTAGAACTCCTTGACAACAAACCCGACCTGGAGGGCATGGCCAAGGCCGCTGCCGATCCCAGGGTGAAGGCGGTGCTCATCCAGCGTTCCAAGGGGTACTCCACCCGCGCCTCCCTGTCCGTGGAGGAGATTGGGGAGATGTGCCAGGTCATTAAGAAGGCCAACCCCAACGCCGCCATTCTGGTTGACAACTGCTACGGCGAGTTTGTAGAGACCATGGAGCCCACCCATGTGGGGGCTGATCTGGTGGTGGGCTCGCTCATCAAGAACCCCGGCGGCGGCCTGGCTCCCACCGGCGGCTACATTGCCGGACGGCGGGACCTGGTGGAAGGGGCCGCCCAGCGGCTCACCGTTCCTGGGATCGGCGGGGAGTGCGGCTGCACCCTGGGCCAGAACCGGCTGTTGTACCAGGGCCTGTTCCTGGCCCCCCACACAGTGGCCCAGGCAGTGAAGACCGCGGTCTTTGCCGCCAAGGTGATGGAGCTTCTGGGCTATGAGACCGAGCCCCACTCCAGCGCCGTGCGCCACGACATCATTCAGATGATTCATATGCGCCAGCCCGAGGCGCTGAAAAAGTTCTGCAAGGGCATCCAGTTCGGCGCCCCTGTGGACTCCTATGTGACCCCCGAGCCCTGGGATATGCCCGGCTACGACTGCCAGGTCATCATGGCCGCCGGAGCCTTCATTCAGGGCGCTTCCATCGAGCTGTCCGCCGATGCCCCCATGCGGGAGCCCTACACCGTCTACCTCCAGGGCGGGCTGACCTTCGAGTCCGGCCGTCTGGGCGTTCTGCTGGCGGTGGAGGAGCTGCTGAACGGGTAAGGGGAATAGGCCAAGCCGGAGGGACCATATCCTACCCTGAGGGGGTGTGGATATGGGAAGACGGAAACGGCCCTGGGGTGCAATCCTCCGCCGGAGACTGGGACGGCCCTGGCGTTCCAGCCTGGCTGAACACCCCGGTCTCATTACCCTGGCCGTGGCCCTTCTGCTGGCATGGGGGACCATCCAGGTGCTGGAGTGGCGGCTTCGGCCCGCAGTGGCCGAGATCGCCCGTACACAGGTTCAGAACACCATGACTGCCGCTATCGAGCAGGCCGTGACGGAGGATCTGGCCCAGCGGAATGTAAGTTACGATGACTTTGTGACCATCGAACGGGACAGCTCCGGAGCCATCACCGCCCTGTCCACCCAGACGGCGCAGATGAACCTGCTGCGCGCAGAACTGGCCGCCTCCATACTGGATGCTCTGGAGGAGGTTGACGTATCGGCCATCCACCTGCCTCTGGGAAGCCTTTTGGACTTTGAACCCCTTTGGGCCAAAGGCCCTGATCTCCAGGTGCGGGCCATGACGGTAGGGACGGTGCGTGCGGAATTTGACAGCGAATTCTCCTCCGCCGGAGTCAACCAGACCATTCACCGGATCTGGTTGGAGGTAGTCGTCCCCATGACCGTTCTGCTCCCAGGGGAAGAGCTGGAGGTGACGGTCCAGACCCGCCTCCCTCTGGCAGAGACTGTGATTGTGGGCCAGGTGCCCAATACCTATCTGAGCCTCCAGGGCGGGGTTTGGAGCAGCAACTGAGGTTTACCAATGACTTTATATGAAACGGCCTGGTGGTATCTGGGCAACATCATGGAATATTGCGTGCAGATGTTTCCCTGTATGCTGGTAGGTGTGGTGGGGTATCTTTTTACAAAGCCATTGCGCCGCAAACGCTTACAGGTAAAAATGCTTGTCAGCTCCTTTGTCCGGGAGCTGGCTCTTCTGCTCTTTCTTATGTTCTGCGCCGGTCTTGTGTCTTTGACGCTGTTTCCAGCCAACCTGTGGTCCTATGTAACCGATTGGCTTTTTTTCCATCCAACGTGGACCATGGTATGGCAAGACCGGACGCTGGCCAGCTTTTATCCGCCGTGGGACCAGGTTTTGGGCGAGCTGCAGTATCTTCCTGAGATGCTCAAGCCCTTCCAGGAGATCCGCCGGGCACTGCACAGCATGAGCCCCTGGCTTATGTTCATGCTGCTGGGCAACATCGGCATGTTTATGCCCCTGGGCTTCTTTCCTGCTCTGCTGTGGCGGGGTTGGAAGTGGTGGAAGACAGTGTTCCTGGGCTTCGTGTGCTCCTGCTCCATTGAATTCATTCAGTTTTTTATTGGCCGGAGTACCGACATTGACGATGTGATCCTGAATACCACCGGGGCACTGCTGGGCTATCTGTTCTATGCCCTGTGCCGGGCGGCGTTTCCCCGCCTGGCGGCAACATTCCACTGTACACCTAAAGGGGAGGTATCCATATGGACGAATTGAAGGAAATTGCCCGCCTGCGCGAGCAGCTGAACCGCGCAGGCTATGAGTACTATGTGCTGGACAACCCCACCATGTCTGACTACGACTACGACCATGCCCTGCGCCGCCTGGAGGAGCTGGAAGCCGCCCATCCGGAGGCTGTAACTCCCGATTCTCCCACCCAGCGGGTGGGGGGACAGGCCCTGGAGGCCTTCACTCAGGTCACCCACCGGGTGCCGCTGGAATCTTTGCAGGACGTATTTGATTTTGATGAGCTGCGCGCCTTCGATCAGCGGGTGCGTGGGGTAGAGGCAGAGGTGTCCTACTCGGTGGAACCCAAGGTGGATGGCCTGTCCGTGGCCCTGGAATATCAGGATGGACTCTTTGTCCGGGGCGCCACCCGAGGGGACGGCAGCGTGGGGGAGGATGTGACCGAAAACCTGCGCACGGTTAAGTCAATTCCCTTGCGTATTCCTGAAGTACCTGGGACTTTTATTGTCCGGGGCGAGGTCTATATGCCAAAGAAGGTATTCCATGCCCTCAATGAGGAGCGTGAAAAGAGGGGAGAGGCCCTCTTTGCCAATCCCCGGAATGCCGCGGCCGGTTCTCTGCGGCAGCTGGACCCGAAAATTGCCGCCCAGCGCAAGCTGGATATTGCGGTCTTTAACATTCAGTGGGCGGAGAACGTGGAGTTCCACAGCCACACAGAAGGCCTTAACTTCCTGGCAGACAAGGGCTTTAAAGTAATTCCCCATGCCATCTGCCAGACCATTGAGCAGGCGGTTGCCCAGGTGGAGGCCATTGGAGAGGGCCGGGAACACTACCCCTTTGACATTGACGGGGCGGTCATCAAGGTGGATGACCTGGCCCAGCGTCAGACACTGGGGTCTACGGCCAAATTCCCCCGCTGGGCCGCTGCCTATAAATATCCCCCTGAAGTCAAGCCCTCCCGAGTGACCGACATTGTCATTCAGGTGGGCCGCACCGGAGTGCTCACCCCCAAGGCAGTGCTGGAGCCGGTGCGCCTGGCGGGTACCACAGTGACCAACGCCACCCTTCATAATCAGGATTTTATTGCCGAGAAGGACATCCGCATTGGAGACACGGTCCTGGTGCGCAAGGCGGGGGAAATCATCCCCGAAGTGCTCAGCGTGGTGCTGGACAAGCGCCCGGCCGATGCCCAGCCCTATTTGTTCCCCCAGGTGTGCCCCGAGTGCGGCGCACCGGTGGAGCGTGACGAAGACGGCGCCCATATCCGGTGTACCGGGGCCGAGTGCCCCGCCCAGCTGCTGCGCACCCTGGCCCACTTCGCCAGCCGGGATGCCATGGACATCGAGGGCCTGGGCATTGCCGTGGTAGAAAACCTGGTGGGGGCCGGACTGGTGAAGACGCCGGGGGATCTCTACTTCCTGAAGGAGGAGGACGTGGCCGCCCTGGAGCGCATGGGCAAAAAATCCGCCCAAAACCTTCTGGCCGCCATTGAGAAGTCCAAGCAGCAGGACCTGTCCCGGCTCATTTACGCCTTTGGCATCCGCCAGGTGGGGCAGAAGACCGGAAAGGTACTCTCCGGGCGCTTCGGCAGCCTGGACGCGCTGCAAGGGGCCTCGGTGGAGGAGCTGACGGCAGTGGAGGACATTGGAGAAATCACCGCCCGGAGCATTGTGGACTGGTTCCACAGCCCCCAGAGCCTCCATCTCATCGCCCGGCTGAAGGAGGCCGGGGTGAATATGCTGGCCCAGCAGAAGGGGGAGGACCAGCGCTTTGCGGGAAAAACCTTTGTACTCACCGGCTCTCTGGAGCGCTTTACCCGGGATGAGGCCACCAAAATGATTGAGGACCGGGGCGGCAAGGCTGCCGGCTCGGTGTCTAAGAAGACTACCTATGTGGTGGCGGGGGAGGCCGCCGGTTCCAAGCTGCGCAAGGCCCAGGAGCTGGGCATCCCGGTGCTTACGGAAGAGGAATTTCTCCAGTTGATGGACTGACTTGTCCCTTCCGGCGGAATGTGATATACTGAGCGGGAGAGGGAGTGGAGCGCATGTCATCCAAAAAAGGCTATCTTTTTATCCTTATCACCATAGTCATGTTCACCTCCTACGAGGTGGTGCTAAAGTTTATCTCCGGCCAGCTCAACTCCATGCAGCTGACCCTATGCCGGTTTGCGGTAGGCTTTGTGATCCTGCTCCCCCTGGCTCTGCACACACTGAACAAAAGGGGAGAGCGGCTGGACGGAAAGAGCCTGGCTCACTTTGCTCTGCTGGGTCTTTTGGGCATTGCACTGAGCATGCCCATTCTCCATGTGGCCGTCAATTACGCCGGGTCCTCGGTGGCGGCGGTGCTGTTTAGCTGTAACCCGGTTTTTGTCACGTTTCTGGCCTTTTTCCTGCTGAAAGAGCCCATTTTGCCCCGGCACATTGCCGCCCTGGTTCTGGAGGTGGCGGGCACCATCGCCATCATCAATCCCTTCCAAACCTCAGTAAATTTGTTGGGAACCGGACTGGCCCTGCTGTCCACCATCTTATTTTCCTTTTACGGGGTGCTGGGCAAGCGCAAGTGCGCCCGATACGGCGGCGCGGTGGTCACCTGCTTCAGCTTCTTCTTTGGAAGCATCATTTTGCTGGTGCTGATCCTCCTGTCCCACATTCCCGCGCTGGCCCAGGCCCTGATGGGGGCGGGGCTGTCCGATTTCGCCAACATCCCCATTTTCGCCGGATACACCCTGGAAAACCTGCCTTATGTGCTCTTTGTGTCTGTGGGTGTGGCTGGAATCGGCTTTTGCTGCTACTTTCTGGCCATGGAATATCAGCCCGCCAGTGTGGTATCTCTGGTCTACTTCTTCAAGCCGGCACTGGCCCCGGTGCTGGCCTGGTTTATACATGGGGAGATCATTTCCCGGAATATGCTGCTGGGCATTGTCCTCATCGTGGCCGGGTCGCTGTGCGCCATTGTCCCCGGTATTCTGGAGGCCCGGCGGTCCGGGAGAACGTAACAGGTTTCAGGGACTATTTTAGATTTCATGTACATAAAGGGAGTTGGAAGTATGTCAGTTTCTAAGGTTTATTTTACCGATTTTCATACCGAGGCCTATGGAGACGGTCTGCCCACAAAGCTGAAAAAGCTCATCAAAAAGGCTGGAATCCAGGAGCTGGACCTGGAAGGAAAATTTGTGGCCATTAAGATGCACTTCGGTGAGCTGGGCAACATCAGCTATCTGCGGCCCAACTACGCCCGGGCCGTGGTGGATGTGGTGAAGGAGCTGGGCGGCAAGCCCTTCCTCACCGACTGCAACACCATGTATCCCGGCAGCCGGAAAAACGCCCTGGAGCACCTGGAGTGCGCCTGGGAAAACGGCTTTACCCCGCTGACGGTGGGCTGCCCCATCCTCATCGGCGATGGATTGAAGGGTACCGACGATGTGGAGGTCCCTGTTGTGGGGGGCGAGTATGTGGACAAGGCCAAAATCGGCCGGGCCATTATGGACGCGGACGTGTTCATCTCTCTGTCCCATTTCAAGGGCCATGAGATGACCGGCTTCGGCGGCGCCATCAAGAACATCGGTATGGGCTGCGGCTCCCGGGCCGGGAAAAAGGAGCAGCACGCCAGCGGCAAGCCCAAGATCAGCGCCACCCGGTGCCGGGGCTGCATGTGCTGCCAGAAGGAGTGCGCCAACAACGGCCTGGTCTTTAACCCCGAGACCAAGAAGATGACCGTGGACGAGCAGAACTGCGTGGGCTGCGGCCGCTGTCTGGGCGCCTGTAACTTTGACGCCATCTATTTTACTAACGACAATGCCCAGGCGGCCCTCAACTGCCGCATGGCCGAGTATACCAAGGCCGTGATCGACGGCCGTCCCAATTTCCATATCTCTCTGGTGGTGGATGTGTCTCCCAACTGCGACTGCCACGCGGAAAATGACATTCCCATTCTGCCCAATATCGGCATGTTTGCCTCCTTCGATCCCTTGGCTCTGGATCAGGCCTGCGTGGACGCCTGTCTGGCTGCCACTCCCATGCCCGGCAGCCAGCTGGCCAAGCACCTGGCCGACCCCAACTTCCACGACCATCACGATCACTTCACCAACTCCACCCCCGAGTCGGAGTGGCGCAGCTGTCTGGAGCACGCCGAGAAGATTGGCCTTGGTTCCCGGGAGTATGAACTCATTGAGATGTAATGTGTTTTTCCTTTATAGCAATATCATAAAAGAACGGCGGACGCTGTGGGCGTCCGCCGTTCTTTTATTGGTTGTCTTTTTTATCCCCAAACTGGGTTTTTAACAGCAGATCCACCATAAAAACCGACACACAGAACAGCACCATCTGTCCCACAATCAGCCACATCCAGAAGGTGGGATGGTTGTCGGGGAACAGCCCGATCAAGACTCCGCTCACCAGGCCGCTGAGAATGCTGATCCGGACCCAAAGCTTCCCGCAGTGGAGATGGGCGGCAGACCAGGCGTCGGGGTTGTTTCGGGTAAGCTCGGTGCTGTAAGCCAGCCCCTTGGCCCGGAAGGGAGGAGGGGAGATCTGCCACATAAGTCCTACGATCAGCATGACCACGGGGGCAAAAAAATCGGCAATGATATAGAGAACGCTCATCTTGAAAACCTCACTTTTTATGTTTCTTCCGGGGGTAATTTCGGCTTTTTTCGCTGTTTTGTATGACTTAAAGGAT
>CALWYG010000156.1 GCA_944385695.1 uncultured Oscillospiraceae bacterium
CGGAGTCTAAAACGCTTCCAGGAGGAGTTCCAGGTCTTCCTGGCGGCCAGAGATCCATCCAGCGCGGCTACGGCGCTCCATGCCATGCGGCAGCTGTGGACGGTGCTGGAGGAGCTGCCTTTGTATACCCCGAGCTGCGGGAGCGCCAGGACTACATTACCAAGGTCATCCGGGTGGAGGAGGAGAACTTCGCCAAGACCATCGACGGCGGCCTGCGTATTTTCAACGACATGCTCGCCGAGCACAAGGCCAAGGGGGAGCAGACCTTCTCCGGCGCCGACGCCTTCAAGCTCTACGACACCTACGGCTTCCCCATCGACCTGACATTGGAGATGGTGGAGGAGCAGGGCATGAAGCTGGACGAGGAGGAGTTCCACAAGCAGATGGACGAGCAGCTCCAGCGGGCCCGGAAGGCCCGGGAGGCCCTGGGCGACCTGGGCTGGGCCGGCGTGGAGTTCGGCAAGGACGTGCCCGAGACGGAGTTTGTGGGCTATGAGAACACCGCCATCCAGGGGGCCAAGGTGGTGGCCCTGGTGGTGGAAAACGAGCAGGCCGAGGAGCTCATGCCCGGGGTGGAAGGCATCGTGGTGCTGGACAAGACCCCCTTCTACGCCGAGATGGGCGGCCAGGTGGCCGACCACGGCACCATCGCCAGGAGCGGAGAGAACGGCTGCCTGTTCACCGTCACCGACGTGCAGAAGAACAAGGGCGGCAAGTATATGCACTACGGCAAGGTGTCGGAGGGCGTGCTCAGACTGGGGGACACCGTCACCGCCGCCATTGACCAGGACCGCCGGCAGGCCGTCATGCGGGCCCACTCGGCCACCCACCTGCTGGATAAGGCCCTGCGCACCGTGCTGGGGGACCACGTCCATCAGGCCGGCTCCCTGGTGGAGCCCGACCGGCTGCGCTTCGACTTCACCCACTTCTCCGCCATGACCCCCCAGGAGCTGGCCGAGGTGAGCCGGGTGGTCAACGAGGCCGTGCTGGAGGGCTATGACATCCAGACCAAGGTCATGTCCATCGAGGAGGCCAAAAAAACTGGGGCCATCGCCCTGTTCGGCGAGAAGTACGGCGACACCGTCCGGGTGGTGGACATGGGCGGGGGGTACTCCGTGGAGTTCTGCGGCGGCACCCACCTGGACAACACCGCCAAGGTGGGGGTGTTCCACATCTCCAGCGAGTTTTCCGTGGCCAGCGGCGTGCGCCGCATTGAGGCCACCACCGGCCGGGCCTCCCTGGAGGTCATGAACCGGAACCAGGAGATGCTCTTCCAGGCCGCCGCCGCCATCAAGGCCAAGCCCGGCGAGCTCCGGGAGAAGGCAGAGGTCCTCATGGGCGAGGTCAAGGAGCTGCGCCAGGCCGTGGAGAAGTTCAAGAGCCGCGAGGCCATGGGCCAGGCTGAGCGCTTCCTCTTCGCCGCCCACGAGGTGGGCGGGCTGAAGGTGCTCACCGCCACCGTCTCCGACGCCGACGCCGGCAAGCTGCGCAGCATGGGCGACTTCCTGAAGGACCGGGAGCCCAATGTGGTGGCCGTCCTGGCCACCGTGGCCGGAGAGAAGATCACCTTCCTGGCCGTGTGCGGCAAGCAGGCCGTGGCCAAGGGCATCAAGGCGGGGGATATCATCAAGCAGGTCTCCGCCATCGCCGGCGGGTCCGGCGGCGGCAAGCCCGACTCCGCCATGGGCGGCGGCAAGGATCCTCTGATGCTGGATAACGCTCTGGCTATGGTGGACCGGCCCCAACCGCAGCCCAGCGCCGCGGGTGCGGTTGGGAGAGGAGACGCAAGGGAGCGCCCGGAGCTTTCGCCCATAGGTGGAAGCGGAGAACGCGGACTTTGCGGCGACGAGAAGCTGGGCCTGTAAGCCGCCCAGCGAGCGAGAGCGAGCCGCGCCGCAAGGCGTGTAAAATCCCCGCTGCAATCATGCAGCGGGGATTTTACTTTACAGGACAAATTCACGGCTTGCCCGGACCGTTGAAGTGAAGCGGCCCGACCATGGTCCGCCGGCGGAGAGTCCATGACCGGGCCCAGTCAGCGGATGATAATATCAAAATCCTCACCGTATCCCACCTGCCGGCAGGTGTGAAGGATCTCTCCCGTACCGCACAGCGTAGTCCCCCACATATGCAGCAGCGGCGTATTGCGCGGGATCCCAAGCAGCTTGGCGCTTTTTGCGTCGGCCCGAACGATCCTGAGCGTCAGGCTGCCCGCAGATATTTCGATCTGCATCTCCTTTCTCAGATATTGATAGAGGGACCGCTTTTCCAGGTCCACCCCCAAAAGGCACGCATACTTCAGGGGAAAGTGATTATCTTCAATGATCAGCGGCTTATCATCGGCATAACGGAGGCGGAGGATTCGGACCGCCTTCTCCCCAGGGGTCAGTCCCAGCTCCCGTATCACATCCGGGTCACTGGGGACCACAACGCCAGCTTCCAACACTTTGCTGCCCGGTGTTTTCCCGTTTGCCTGACACAGCTCAGTAAAGCTGCGGGCCTCCAGCTTCAGATCCTTCCGCATGGGCTCCGTCTTCAGAAACGTCCCCTTTCCCTGACGCCTGACAAGCACGCCGCGCACAACAAGATCGCTGACAGCACGGCGCACGGTGATCCGGCTCACTCCATATTGTTCAGACATCTCTTTTTCCGTCGGAAGGCGCTTGTTCACAGAGAATTCGCCACTGGCAACATCACTCAGAATCTGGTTGGAAACCTGTTGATAAAGGGGGGTCATGCTGTTGTGGTCAATCATGCCAGTATCTCCTCTCCTTTCTCACGGAATCGACTTTAATGGAAGCGGACTGTGTTCTGCGTAAAATTTACCATTTTTTATATTATACAATGGGATTGATCGTCCTGACAAGCCCATTTCTGACAGATTCCGTACTCAACAGCCGTTCGCCGGAGCAAAATCCGCCGGGTGCCTCAATAATCAAATTTCCACATATAGCGGCGGTAAGTCATGGGATGCATGCGCACATCTCCCATAGCGGAAATGAACTGCTTGGAAATGGGATGGAGGAGCAGGGCGTTGAAGTATTCCGCCACCTCCTCATCCAGCGCTCCAAGTCCCAGCTCCATGGCATCCACGATATAGTGGTGCCCTCCGAACCGAGTGAGGAACCGCTCCACCCGCTCGTCCAGGGGGCGTGTCCTGCCCACGCTTTTGAACAGCAGCACAGCCAGATTTTCATCGGTGGTCTCAAACGCCCCATGGAAGTATTCTCCGCTGTGGCAGGGGACGCAGTGGACCGTCTGCATCTCCTGGAGGAAGCAAAACGCGTCTGAATAGGCCACCTCCCATGCCGTTCCGCTGGCCAGGACGTTGAATATCGTGTCGTTCCGATAGCGCATGGCAAACTGTGCCGCCGCCGGCTTGAGCTCCCGGTACGCCTTCGCGTACACATCCTCAAGCTTTGAAAACCCGTCCATAAACCGGTCATACAGGGGGAAGCCCTCAAATTCCTTCAGCAGCCGCACCGCAAGCTTCATCGTGGTTCCCTGGCTGTTACAATGCACCAGGGTGGGATTCTGATACCACTCGTCCCCGTGGAAATAGGTCAGCGCGTAGTGGGCAGCTTGGGCGGTTTTGGAATCAGGGTCACCGGTAAGCGCCACGGTGAGCGCGCCGTGCTTTCTGGCCGTCTCCAGCGCCTCTACCGTCTCAGCCGTGGCTTTTGTGGAGGTGCCCACCACCAACGTGTTTTCCGATACGAATTTCGGAGTGGCATGAACAAACTCCCCGCTGTTATACCCCACCACCCGGAGAGACCGGCCCTCCGAATCCAGCAAATAGCGTGCGGGATACGAAGAACTCAGTGAACCTCCGCAGGCCACAAAGACAATATGGCGCAGCCCGCCCCGCTGCTCAAAATCTTGACGCAGATGCGATACTACCTCAGTGACTTTCTCCATCCCGTTTACCATATCAATGTTCCTTTCTGTGTTGTCCACGGAGATCTGCCGTTTCCTCCTCGTCAATCAAAAACGTCCCGTCCTGCCCCGGGACCACTGCCACGGCATATTGCTCCCGTGCCATTTCCACCGAGACCTTTCCTTCCATCACATCTGACAGCACCCACTCCGCCGGTCTGGCCCCGGCGGGGCCGTAGCCGCCGGCGCCCGGCGTCACGACGCGGATGACATCACCCTTTTCCAGGGGAAAGCTTGTGGTCTTGTGTCCCATACGGGTGACGGTGCCGTCGCGCGCGGACAGCCTGTAAAAGGCGCCCGCCCCGCCGGGCTCTCCTCCGTCCAGCCCCCAGGGCCGGATCTTGTGGCGGTCTCCCAGGCCGGTGTACAGTATGCCGTCCTCCAGCACCTCCAGCTCCCTGCGGATGCCCAATCCGCCCCGGTGGAACCCGGCGCCTCCGGAATCAGGCTCCAATTCGTACTTTTTTGTGAGGATCTTGTGGAATTCCATTTCGGTGGCCTCGATGGGCATATTCGAGGTATTGGTCATGTTGACCTGGACCCCGCTCAGTCCGTCAAAGGACTGACAGGCTCCTCCGCCGCCCGCGATGACTTCATGGAAGATAAACATATCGTCCGTCCCGATGGCGCCCCGACCCGCCAGAATGGTGGTGGTGCAAGCGCCGTTTCCCGCCGTCACCACCCGATCCGGGATCACCTGTGCCATCGCGCCGAAAATGGCATCCGGCACTCTCTGCGAACAGTCGATCTGCGCTCCCACCGGAGACAGCGGGGTGGGATTCAAAATACAGCCCACGGGAGCCACGATGCGGATGGCGCGGCTGATCCCCTCGTTTGCCGGGATATCCGGCCCCAGCAGAGCCTTCACCGCGAAAAACACATCCGCCTTGGTGCAGGGCCAGGGAACATTGATGGGCGCTTCGATCTGGTCTGCCGTGCCGGTAAAGTCCACGGTCAGCTCATCGCCCCGGATCATGACCTTCACATGAATGGGAAGGGGATCCGGGTACTTATCTCCGCAGCCGTCCACATAGTCCTCAAATTCCCACTCTCCGTCCGGAAGCCTTGCCACCTCCGCCCGCACCCTGCGCTCTGAATATCGGATCAGCTCGGTCATACACTGGAGCAGTACGTCCTGATATTTGTCATACGCCTCCTTCAGGCGCCGCGCTCCAATCAGGTTGGCCGCCATCTGCGCCATCAGGTCCCCATAGCGCTCCTGGGGCACTCTGGTATTGTCCAGCAGGATATCCAGGATCCCCTGGTCCAGCACGCCTTTGGAGCAGATGCGCACCGCCGGAAGGAGCAGGCCCTCCTGCAGCAGACTGTCCGCATCTCCGCTGGTGGAGCCGGGCACCTTGCCGCCCACATCAGAGTGGTGGGCGATATTCGCCACCCAGCCGATCAGCTTGTCTCCGCAAAAGGACGGAGCGGCCAGCACAATGTCGGGCAGGTGGTTTCCGCCCCCGTGATAGGGGTCGTTGGCGATGAACATATCCCCCTCGTGAATATCCTCCCGGCCGAATTTTTCATAAATGTTGGGGACGACGCTCAGCAGCGACCCCAGCAGAGCCGCAATGCTCTCAACCTGGGTCACGCTGTTTCCCTCCGGGTCGATCACCGCGGTGCAGACATCCCTGCGCTCTTTCATATTGCTGGAATAGGCGCTGCGCACGATCACACTGTAGGTCTCCTCCGCGATGGACATCAGCAGGTTGCGGACGACTTCCACCGTCACGGTATCCGCGCTTCTCGGTTTCACTGCTGCCCCTCCTTTCTGTAATCCAGCACAAGGTTTCCATAGCCGTCGGCGCGGGCGGACCACTCCGGAGGGATCACCGTGGTGGTGTCCATCTGCTCCAAAATACAGGGACCCTCTACCCTCTGCCCGGGCCGCAGGGCGCCGCGCTCATATACTGGGGTGGGCACACGGCCCTCCCCCCTTTGAAACATCACCTGCCGGATCTCTGACGGCTCTCCGGCAAAGGGCTCCCCGCACAGCGGCCGCGGAGACATGCCGGGCTTTTCGATCTGCCCCACGGCGGACACCCGATAGCTGACCAGCTGGACCGCCGCCTGCTCGTTGCAGTATCCGTAGGCCCGCTGGTGCTCCTGGTGGAAGTCCGCCAGCGCTTTTTCCAGCAGCTCCGGCGTCAGCTTTCCCGCGGGCACCGGGACGGAGATCTCAAAGTTCTGCCGCTGATACCGCATATCGATCTTGTACTCAAAGCTTCTGTTTTGGACAGGGACGCCCTCCCGCTCCAGGGCCGCCGTCCCCTGCCGCTCCATTTCCGCGAACTGGCCGTTGACCCGCTCCAGATTTTCCGCTTGCGCGGGAAGGATGAGGGTGCGGCTCATATCAAACTTGATGTCCGCCAGCAAAAGCCCCAGGCTGCACAAGGTTCCGGGATTGGGTGGAATAAGGACCCGCTCAATGCCCAGCTCCTGCGCCACCTCGCAGGCATGCAGAGGCCCCGCGCCTCCAAAGGCCATCAGTGTGAACTCCCGCGCATCATAGCCCTTTTCCACCGAGACGCTGCGGATGGCCCGCACCATGTTGGAGTTTACCACTGTGATAATGCCGTTTGCGGCCTCCTCCAGGGGCAGGCCGGCCTCCTTGCAGACATGGGCTTCTATGGCCTGGACCGCCCGGTCCAGGTGGACCTCCATCCTCCCGCCCAGGATCCGCCGCTGATTCAGCTTTCCCAGCACGATGTTGGCATCCGTCACCGTGGGACGGGTCCCACTCCGCCCGTAGCACGCCGGGCCGGGAACGGCCCCCGCGCTCTCAGGTCCCACCTTCAGTGCGCCGCCGTTGTCGATCCGGGCCACGGAGCCGCCTCCGGCGCCGATGGTAACAATATTGATCATGGGGATGCGGGCCGGATAGCCCTCCACCACCCGCTCGTTCGTCACGCTGGGGGTATAGTGCTCGATGAGGCTGATGTCCGCGCTGGTGCCTCCCATATCAAAGGTGATGATCTTGTCCGCCCCGCACTGTCTGCCAATGTAGGTGGCCGCAACGACACCTGCGGAGGGGCCGGATACCGCGCACTTGATGGGGCAGTCAATGGTCTCCCGGATGGAGATGATCGCCCCGTTGGACTGCGTGATATACGGCTCCGCCGTCACGCCCAGCTCGTGCAGGGAGTTTTGGAAGTTGCTGACATACCGCTTCATCACCGGGCCAAGATAGCTGTTCAGCACCGTGGTGCTCATCCGGCTGTACTCTCTGAATTCCGGCGTCAATTCGCTGGACAGCGTCACATAGGCCTGGGGAAACTCCTCCTGGATCAATTCCCGGATCCGCTTTTCATGGCCGGGATTGATGAAGGAGAAGAGCGTGCACACCGCGACAGCCTGCACCCCCATGCGCTTGAGCTCGCGGATGGCCCGGCGCGCGCCCTGTTCATCCAGGGGGGTATGCACCTGTCCGTCGTAGCGGATCCGCTCTTTCACCGTCTGGTTGCAGCCGGCCGGAATGAGGGGGGCGGGCTTCTGCGCCTTCAGGTTATACAGGCTGGGACGCTTCTGATTCCCGATCTCCATTAGATCCTTGAAGCCCTCTGTGGTAATCAGCCCCACCTTTGCTCCTTTCCGCTCGATCAGGGCATTCGTCCCCACAGTGGTCCCGTGGGCCAGATACTGCACAGACCGGGCCGAGGTATGTTCCTGCTCCAGGATCGCCAGGATCCCGTTCATAATGGCCCGGGAGGGGTCAGCCGGAGTGGAGCTGTCCTTATAATGAAACAGCTCCCCCGTATCCTGATGAAAAACGGAAAAATCCGTAAAGGTCCCGCCTACGTCAACCCCGATCATATATCCCATACGAAAATTCCTCCATTACAGTTTCAAGGCTGTTCTTTTATCTCAGACAGCGGCCAGACCGCGGGGGCTCCATGTCCGAACGCCCCCCGGCACAGGCAGGTGCGGGCGGAAAATCTGGCGGCGCTCTCAGCGGAGGCTGTCAGCGTTCTGCCTTCCAGTTCCCGGGCGCACAGGAACGCGGCGCAAAAAGAATCTCCTGCTCCCAGCGTATCCACAGCATGGACCGTATCCGCCCTCTGGAAATGCCGCTGCGCGCCGGACCGGATCAGCGCGCCCCGCCCCCCCAGCGTGGCCACAGCCGTCCTGCAGCCGTAAGACTGTATCGTCCCGCACAGGGCCTCCGCCTCCTCCAGCGGCAGATCCCCGCAGGAGAGAAAGGCCACGTCGATCCACGGGCACACGTCTCTCAGCTTGTCCTCTCCGGTCCACTGGCGGGAAAAGTCGTAGGAAATGCAGGCCACCGCCTTTCGCGCTTGGGGAAGGCTGCTGTCAAAATAGCTGTTGTTGCTGGTATGCAGCACACGGAATCCGGACAGATACCCCAGATCTTCTTCCGTCAGCTTCAGGGGATTTTGACGCAGGACTCCGCCCTTGTTGCTGCCCCGGAAGATGCGGTCCCCGTCCGCAAGCTCCACCAGGGCATATCCGTTTTCTCCCGGGCATACCCGGCAGCGGCTGTGCTCAACCCCAAGCTCATCCAGGACCTTCTGCACATGCGCGCCCACCGCGTCGGTCCCAAACACCCCCAGATAGGCAGACCGGGCGCCCAGCAGCCTGGAATACACCGCCACATTCAGGGCCTGTCCCCCGGGGTACATGCAGTTTTCATGGAGGTAGACGTCACAGACGTTATCTCCCACCCCGATGATTCGTTCCATATGGATCCCTCACCCGCAGATCAGCCGCTCCAGCTCCCTGGGGTAGTAGGTCAGCAGCTCAATTCCCGTCTGAGTGACATGGATGGTGTCGGAATGGCGGAACCCTCCGAAGCCCGGGATGTAGATCCCCGGCTCGATGCTGAATACCATGCCGGGCTGAATGACCGTCTCTTCGGCGATGTCCAGAAACGGGGGCTCGTGGCGGTCCATTCCCAGCGCGTGGCCTGTGTGGTGCATCCAATAATCGGCGATCCCGTGCTCCTTGTAAAAGCCGCGCACATCTCTGTCCACATCCCCGCAGGTGCGCCCCGCCCTGACGCAGTGGAAAGCGTAGTCCTGCAGCTCACAGGCCAGGTTGAAATATTTGCGCTGCTCCGCGCTGGGCTCCCCCACAAACATGGTGCGCTCCATCTCGCTGATATACCCCAGGATCGGATAGGTCGTGCCGCTTCCGTTGACCACGTCGCCTTCCTTGAATTTCACGTTTTTGATCAGCGCATGGGGCAGGGCGCTGTCCACGCCGATCTGCCCCCGGTAGTTGCCGTGGGCGCCTACCCAGAATACGCCCCCCGGGATAAAATCGGCTCCCAGGGTCCGCAGCATAGCCTGGGTGGCCTCGTGGCACGCCCTGTTTACCACATCCAGCTCCCGCTCGCCGGGCCGCGTATACTCCTGAAGCAGCGCCATGGCCAGGTTCCCCCAGCGGGCGCTCTCCTTGATCATGGAGATCTCAAAGGGCGATTTGATCTTCCGCATCTCCTCGATCATTTTGGGAAGCAGCACAAAGTCGTAGTCGGGCAGCAGTTCGGGGATGGACGGCCCCTGGTAGCCCTGGAAGGCCGGACTGCCCGGGCTGTCGCTGCCGATGCGGATCCTGCCCCGCCTGGTCAGCATATCCGCCAGGTAATGCATGGGGTGGCGCAGATCCGGGTAATCCTTGTAGCACTCCACCCCGGACAGGCCCTGGGCCACCGACTGGACGTGCTCCAGCTCCAGCCTGGGGACCAGCATCTCCGCCGCCCCGTCCCACCACAGGACAAGCGCGGTGGGGCGCTCCGTCACAAAAAATTCCCAGCCGGTGAGATAAAAGACGGACGACGGGGAGAAAAATACCATGCAGTCCAGTTCTTCCCGCTTCAATCTCTCAATGACACGTCCCCGCCGCGCTTCCAGCTCCGCCCAGGGGATCTGGAAGAGATGGGTGAACTTTACATGGCTGTCCTGTTTCATTTGCTTGCATCCTCCTCCGTCAAATAGAGCATATCTTCAGATTTCCACCCAAATACGATCTCCTTGCCCTTCTCATACCGGCTCTCATCCCAGGCCATGGTGGGAACTTCCAGAATGAACTCCTCTCCGCTGGGCAAAACAGCCAGCACCTCCACCTTGTCTCCCAGGAAAGTGGCGATTTTCACCGTCCCCCGAAATACATTGGCATAGGCATCGCTGTCCGGAGGATTCAGGGCAATCTTGCCGGGCCGTATTCCAAGACAGGAGGTCCCCGGCGCCCGGGAAGAATCCCCGGCGCGGATCTCCGTCCCGCTCCGGGTCACGAATTTGTCCTCCAGGAAATCTCCCCGCATAAAGTTGCGCACAGCGGTAAAATCGGCCACGAAGCGGGAGCGGGGGCGCTCAAACACCTCCTTTGGCGTTCCGCTTTGACAGATGACTCCCTTGTTCATCACCATGATCCGGTCTGACATCGTCAGGGCCTCCTCCTGATCGTGGGTCACAAAAATCGTGGTCAGCCCGTATCGCTCCTGGAGCAGGCGGATCTCCACTCTCATCTCATGGCGCAGTTTGGCATCCAGGTTGGAGAGCGGCTCATCCAGCAGCAGGACGTCCGGCCGCATGACCAGCGCGCGGGCCAGGGCCACACGCTGCTGCTGACCGCCGGACAGCTGCCGGGGATACCGCTCCCCCAGCTCCTCCAGGCGGACCGCGGAGAGGATCTCGTCCACCATGGGTTTGATCTGGCTCTTCTCCACCTTGTGCATTTTCAGGCCAAACGCCACATTTTCCCTGACAGACATATGGGGGAAAAGCGCGTAGCTTTGAAAGACCATGGATGTATTGCGCTGGTTGGGGGTCTTATAGGTATAATCCTGTCCTCCAATCAGCACTCTGCCCTCTTCCGGCGTGAGGAAGCCCGCGATGATACGCAGCGCCGTGGTCTTTCCACAGCCGCTGGCGCCCAAAAGCGCCACCAGCTCCCCCTCCCGTACATCCAGATTCAGATTTCCCAAGACCGTCTGCGGCCCATAGGATTTCGTCACATTTTCCAGACGGACGTCTGTCGGCATAGTTCGTTCCCCCTTTAAACCTGACCCGCGCCGTTAAAACACATTACTGAGTCCCACCAGTTTGTTGACGATCAGCAGCAAAAGCAGCACCATCACCACCTGCAGGGTGGAGATCGCCGCGATGGTCGGGTCCATGTTCCATAGCACATAATTCAACGTTTCGATGGGGAGCATGGACTGTCCCGGCCCCACCAGCATAAGACTCATCTCCAGGTTGTTGAAGGAGACGATAAATGTAAAGATCCCGGCCGCCATGATGGACGACTTGATTTGCGGCAGCACCACCAGGAGATATGCCTGGACCCGGTTGGCCCCCAGATTGAGGGCCGCCTCCTCCAGGCGCCGGTCAATGCCGCTCATGCCGGAGTTGATCAGCCGTATCGCCCAGGGGATGGTGATGATGACATGCCCCATGATCAGCACGAACATGGACGGGACCAGCTTCTGATTCACCCATTGTCCGATGGTGGTCAGGGTGGCGTAAATGGCAATACCCGTCACAATGGTCGGGATGGTCAGCGGCGCCAGAAAGCTGGTCTGGACCAGCTCGCGGCCGCGGAACCGCCGCTGGTTGAGGCCGATGGAGGTCAGTGTGCCGATGGTCACGGATATGATGGTGGCGATGACCGCCACCTGCACGCTCAGCTGGGCGGCACTGACAAAATTCCGCTTGGAAAACAAATTCAGATACCATTCAATGGAGTATCCCTTTGGTGGGAAGATGATCATTTTGGACGAGAAGAAGGACATCCAGACCACCAGCACCACCGGCAGCAGGATATAGATCATCACCAGCACCACAGGGATCCGGGATAAAACCCGCTGTATTCTTTGCTTGTTCACTGCCCGATCTCCTCCTCATGAAAGATGCATCGTCTGAATGTACTTTTTCTCCAAAACATGAGAATAGAGATATGTGATGACCAGCGTGATCGCCAGCAGAATAAAGGCCATCGCCGCTCCGCCGGGCCAGTTGGACAACTCGGTGATCTCTGTATAGATGGACGTGGCCATCATCTGAATGGTGGGGCCGCCCACCATTCTCGCTGTGCTGTATGTATTCATGGATTGTACGAAAATCAGAGACGTTCCGGCCAAAATGCCGGGTACCGCCAGCGGCAGCTTCACCTTGAAAAACGTCCTTGCCGCGGAAGCGCCCAGATTGCGGGCCGCCAGCTCCAGATCCGGATGAATGGATTCCAAAACCGTCTCCAGCGTCAGGATCATCAGGGGCAGCTCGATGGATACGATGGCAAATATGACGGAATTCTCTGTATAAATCAACTTCAGGGACTGCTGAATCAGCCCGGTCTGCAGCAGAAACTTGTTTACCAGCCCCGCCTCGCTCAGCAGTCCGATCCAGCCCATGCCCCGGATGACGCTTCCGAGCATCATGGGGAATACCAGGGCGATCACGAAAAACGACTTCAACTTGCCTTTGGTCCTTGCCATATAGCTGGCCACCGGAAACGCCAGGATCAGCGTAAGCAGAGTGGCCCAGAAGGCGATCCGGAGGGTACGGACCAGGATATGAAAATAGTAGGGATCTGTAAAAAATTCCAGGTAGTTTTCCAGTGTCCATGCCGGCTCCATAAACTTTCCCGGTACGTACTGATAAAAGCTGAACCGGAAAAACACAAGGATCGGCGCGAGAAACATCAGTGATGTCACAAGGGCGGCGGGAACCAGCAGCGGAGCTACCGGGAGACCGTCCTGATAACTTCTTTTTCTTCCATGTTGACCCATAGACGCCTCACTCTTTCCGTCTAACCGCCTCACCGGCAAACGCAGCAGAGGGCGGCGGCGCTTTTCTTTGCTGTTCCGCCGCCCTCCGGTCAAATGGATGCCCCGGCAGTTACTGTGCGATAAACTCCTTATTCCACTTCTCCAGCCACACACCGTCATTTTCGTAGATGTACTCCGCATCCACGGGTTTGGTGCGCTCCAGCTCGTCCTGGGTGAAGCCGATGGTGTCGTTCAGCTCCTGAGGCAGCTGGCAGTTGTCCACCGTGGGCGCGTAGCCCATGTGCTCCGCGAAGGCCATCTGCACTCTGGGATCCAGCAGCGCGTTCATAAAAGCATGGGCCGCTTCGGGATTGTTGGCATTCTTGAAAATGCAGGCGCCGGACAGATAGGGATAGGTGCCCTCCTTGGGAACGACGTTCCCGATGGGTTCTCCCTCCTCGGTGTCCCAGGAGGCCGCCCGGGCTCGCCAGCCAAAGGTGATCCAGATCTCGCCGGTGGCCATGGCGTTGCCCAGCTGCTCGTTGGTGGCATACACCTTGATGTCCATATTCTCCTTCATGTCCATCAGGCCGTCCCAGCCCTCGTTCCAGTCCCCTCCGTAGGGGACGTCGGGCCCCAGCATCAGGGCGCTCATGTACAGGGAGAACATCCGGCTGGTCTCCAGGATGCCGATTTTTCCCTTATACTGCTCGTCCCAGAACACGCCCCAGGAATCAGGAGTTTCCACGTAGTTTTCGTTGTATGCCAGTACACCGCCGCTGGAAATCTGGGGCACGAAGTAGTCGTCCTGATACTCCGGGCTGACGTGCTGGAGATTGGGGATCTTCTCAGGATCCAGCTTCATGACCAGGTCGTTGTTTGTCATCTTGGGCATATCCAGCTGGCCGATCATCATAACATCGTAGGTCCCGACGCCGTCTTTTTCCGCCAGCGCCTTGGCAATATGGTCCGTGTCGTTTCCCGTGGCATATACCACAGTGACGTTGGGCGCGGTCTCCGCAAGAACAGGCTCAAGGTACTCCTGCAGCAGCTCCTGATACGTCCCGGCCCAGGTGGCTACAACCAGTTCCCCGCTGGGGCCGGAGTCTTCGCCGGACTGACTTCCGGAGCTTCCGGAGCTTCCGGACTCTCCCTTGGGCGAACAGCCGGCAATCGAGAGGATCGCCGCGGCGGCCAGGATCGATGCAATCAATCTTTTCATACGCTTCCTCCTTATCTGTGTTATTAATTCCATATAAGTTATTATATAACAATATATAATGACTATATCAAGTATATCACGTGATACATTGTTGTCAATGCACAGAACGCAAAATATTTTTTCGTGTTTTTTATGCACTTCCACATTTTCAGGGCCCTTCCGCAGGGCTCCGGACAAAGAAAAAAGCTGCCCGGACAGGCAGCTTTTTTCAGATGGACGCTTGCGGTTCCCGCCCCGCCGGGGCAGAGGCGCCTCAGGCCAGACCGGGGCAGGCCAGGATATAGATCATGTACAAAACGATGCCCGTCAGGGCGTTGATCACAAAGGCGTTGCTGGAGATCTCCATCTCCTCCCGGCTGCAGTATTTTCCCACCATGATCACCAGAACCGTCGACCCGAACTGCGACAGCAGGAGGAAAAACGCGTGGTCAAAATATACCGAGGGGGCAACCATCCGGTCCAGCACCAGCAGCTTGAAGGCGTAGCCCACTGTGAAGGTAAGCAGGTACCGGAACAGGACAAACATGGCGCTGACCCGCAGTCTGGCCCGGTCCAAAAACCGCATTTTGAATCCCACGACCAGCATGGTCAGCACCATTGTAATGGAGGCCAGCTTGGAGATGGCCGACAGAACGCAGCCGCCCAGCGTGGTGGCGGCCAGGACCCCGTTGAGCCCCGTGAGATTGAGGACCAGAGAGACCAGAACCATCAGGAAGAGGGGTGAGGCCAGATTCCGCGCCACCGACAGGGGGGTGATCTTCTCCTGTTTGAGCAGCACCTTTGCCCCGGTCACGTAGACCAGGGCGAAAAACAGCTCATGCCCGATGCCCATGGCCACCAGATACTCCATATGCTCACTGCCGAATGTGGCGGAAAACAGCGGGATCCCCATCAGGCCGAAGGAAAAGGCGCAGCTGAAGAAGATAAACGAGCGCCAGGGAAGCTTCAGAACCCGAAACGCCAGCCAGCTCAGCAGCAAAAGTATGAGCAGGAGCATGAAAAAGCCGGCCGAGAGGGCCAGATGCTCACTGCGGATGTCCAGGTCGAAGATGGTATTGAAAATCACACAGGGGACCAGAAAGTCGCCGATGAAGCCGGTCAGCTTTTGGATCTCATCCCCGCTGAAATAGCCCGCCCGCCGCAGGAGATACCCCAGCCCGATCAGCAGCAGCAGGGGCACGGTATTCAACATCAAATCGCTCATATCATCACCTGTCCAGCGCCCTCTCAGCCGGAGCATTCCGCTCCCCGGGCAGGGCCTCCGCCCTGCCCGGGGAGCGGCCGGCCCCTGAACCGCCCCCGCCGCCGGGGGCGGAAAAGCCCGCCCGCCGGCGGCCGTATTCATAAACGCGCAGGGGGATCAAAACTCGATTCTGCGCCCCTCCTCCGCGGACTGGTAGGCGGCATACAGCACCTTTACTGTATCATAGGCCAGCTGGAAGCCCGACTGGGGCTGCCGGTCATAGGCCACACATTCCATGAAATCCTGCAGCTCGCCCAGGTATCCCCGAATGACCTCGTCGGTCACAAAGGCCTTGTTCCACCCCAGCTTTGCGGGAAGCATTTCCGCGATATCCACTTTTTCCAGGCCTTCCTCATCCAGGAAGTAGGTGTTGAGAATATCCGTGGGCGTGATATTGCACATCAGGGCCGTGTCGTTGCAGTAGACCTCAATATAGTTTTTCGTCCCGCCCAGAACCACGTCCGAGGCCATCACCGTCGCCTTGGTCCCGTCGCTGTAGGTAATGGAAATGACGCCCACATCCTCAACATCCACCGGATGGGCGACAATGTGGCGGTGCTCATACTCGCTGAGGCAGTGGGTGGCCATGCCGGTGTCGCAGGTCACGCTTTGGATGGTGATCTTTTCGCCCCTGTTGGCCGCCTCCTGCTGCTTGAGCCATAAAATACCCGTGAGCGGGTGACAGCCCACCCGGGTCAGGGAGCCTCCCCCAATGCAGCTCCAGAGTCCGGCGGCCGCAGTGGTGGAGCCCTTTACGCTCTCCTCCCCCTTCAGCCACAGGATCTTGCTGCGCTTGGCCCGGATGATCTCCGCCGCCTTCTGCACCGGAGTGGCATAGACGAAATTCTCCGCGTACATAAACTTGCTGCTGCTGCGCTCAATGGCCCGCTTCAGCTCCTCCATCTGGCCCATGACCTGCTGAAACATCTCCTGCTTGGATA
Organism: uncultured Oscillospiraceae bacterium; assembly: GCA_944385695.1. Lineage (GTDB taxonomy): Bacteria > Bacillota > Clostridia > Oscillospirales > Oscillospiraceae > Lawsonibacter. The sequence goes on from CALWYG010000156.1 coordinate 16,074, forward strand.
CGGTAAATCCAACATCCCGCGCCCCCGGCTGGCCGAAATAGCCGGTCAGGGGCTTTTCACAGATCACATGCTTTCCCGCCTGGAGCGCGTCCATGATCATCTGGGGGTGGGCCACGGGAGGGGTCACGATGTCGATCACATCGATCTCGGGATCCGCCAGCAGGCGCTGATATCATAGAGAAGTTCCAGAGCGGTTTCCCTTGAGCTACCTGGAGGCACAGCCACAGCGCCAGCCAGGACTTGCCGATCTTTGGTGCTCCCGCCAGCAGGTGCAGACCCGGAGGCAGCAGTTCCTCAACAAGAAAGGAAATCGGTTTGTAGTCAACGGACTGCAAGGTATTGGCATCAATGGTTTGTAGCTGCTTCACAAGATTTCCTCCTCTCTGTACATGTTTCAGTACAGTTATATTGAATACCTGATTAATCTGTGATATAATCATCGGGTACAAGCTCAGTATATCAGATCCAAATCCCGTTTCAAGGGTTTGGAGCACAGTTTTAGCTCCGCAAACACAAGATGGGTAAAAATCGAAAATTCTATCGGGTACATAGGGAGTGTGGCAGACGATGTACTACATGAATCATGACGCCGTGGATTATTTCCGGGTGGATTTCACACCGGACGAGACTGTTGTTGGCGGGAAATATTATCCCCTGGGAACCTTCGCGGCAGAGGCGCTGGAGTGCGGGTGGAATGTCTCCGGGGATATTCACCAGATGTTGAAACGCTTTCAGGACGAGTTCCAGGTCTTCCTCGCGGCCAGAGATCCCTCCAGCGCGGCTACGGCGCTCCATGCCATGCGGCAACTGTGGAAGGGGCTGGAGGAGCTGCCTTTGTATAACAAGCTGC